>NZ_JBEXCV010000006.1:0-122571 GCF_040605455.1 Embleya sp. NPDC005575
CGGCGCCCTTCACCGATCCGAGCGCGATCACGCACCGCCACCCGCCCCGACCCGGCGGCGACGCCCGACTCCGCGGGGACACACGGAATCCAAAAGGAGTCCCGCGATACATCCGGCATTCCAGCCGAACCACGGAACCGCAGGCCACCACGCCACAGGCCCCCGACCGGAACCGGACACCCCGCGATCCCCGCAGGTCAAACGACACAACGGGAAAACACGGACCCGTCCAACCGAACCCCGGGAACACAACCCGGAGCCTGACTCACCCACAAAGAAACCCGAGAACTCACACCTGAAGTAGCCGGGTGGGCCCGTGCAGGGCCCACCCGGGAGAACTCAGCTGTTCTCTTCCCGGATCGCCTCCCGCGCCGCGTCCGCCTGGTTCTGGATCGTTTCCAGGACCGCCGGCGGGACGTTCTTGTCCTCGAACGTCTCCACCAGCTGCTCAAGGACCGCGTCCGCCTGGACGAAGTCACCCTCCCGGGCGTGCGCCCTGGCCAGACGCTGCATCGTCTCGTTCAGGGAGATGTTGTCGATGGCGGTCGCCGCCGAGCCGACACCCGTCGAAGCGTCGACGACCGCGTTGAGCTGGTTGATGGACTCCTTCGTGTCGGCCCGGCGCACCGACACTTCGCCGTCGGACAGGGTCAGGAAGTGCCGTCCGGCGTTCGTGCCCTTCACCATGCGGGCGTAGACGGCCAGCGGGTGGTCGGCGTGGACGGCCAGCAGCTCGTCCAGCGCGTCGTTGCCCTGCTGGAGCTGCGGCGCGTCCGAACCCAGCACGGTGAGCAGCGTGCCCTGCTGATCGCCCATCAGCAGCTCGCCGACGGCCGCGTCGGCGCGCTCGAACGGCGGGCGCACCCGGATCACCTGCTCCGGCGACACCACCCGGGCGCCGTCGGGGGAGCTGTAGACGGCGCGGATCCGGTACGTTCCGGGCTGTTCGAAGGTCAGGCCGTCGGCGCCGTAGCCGAGGTAGGAGCTGGCGTACAGCGCGGGGTTCGCCGCGTCCAGCGTCACCCGGCGGTCGTGGCCCTCGCACTTGCGGATCATCGGCCGCCACGGCCTGGTCGCCCCCGACGGGTCGGTGATCGCGATCGCCAGGTTCTCGCCCTGCGGGTCGAGCGAGGGCGCCACCTCGACCGAGGCGCGGGTTCCGTCGAGCGCCAGCTTGAACTCGGCGACCACGGGTTCCCCGTACACGAATTCCGATTTGCCCGTCAGGATCAGCCGCAGACCCGACTCGTCGGTGAGTGGTGGGCTGAAGTCCTCCAGCGCCGTCATCATCGAGTTGATGATGAAGTCGGATCCGCCCGGGACGACGTTCCGGTAGAAACCGTGCCGCAGGTGCTTCAGTTCGGAGTCGGTGAACCGCAGCGGGAACGCGGCCCAGAACGGCTCCTGCCCGTTGCCCTGCGGGGACTGGTACTTCCAGTCGTAGTTCATCCACGACAGGTCGCCGTAGCCGTTGCTCGGGCCGAGCGGCTGCGGCGGCTGGGCGATGTTCTTCTGCCACGAGTGCAGCAGGTTGAACGCGTGCCCCAGCTCGTGCACGTGCGTGTGGAACTCGCCCCGGCCGCCGAGCAGACCGTAGTTTTCCAGTTCCTTCCACAGCACGGCCATTCCCTGCCGCTGGCTGCCCTGCTGGTCGAACATGATGCCGAGGATGCCGTCGTCCACGTAACGCGTCGCGACGAACGTCCACAGCTTCCACTGCGGCACGTCGCGCTGCTCGCTGAAGTTGGCGACCATCGCCGCGTGCAGCTCCGCCGACGACCAGCGCAGGTCCGCTCCGGCCGAAGCGACCGGGACCTCGTTGGACTGGTTGATGTTGCGCAGCTCGATGCCCATGTCGGCGTACGCGTCGGCGACCGTCATGACCCGCGCCCGCATTCCGTACGGCCGCGGGGCGTTCGCGGTGTTGTAGCTGCCGAACGCCCGGGTGCCCGTCATCGTGTCGGTCTCCATGTCGACCGTGCGCAGGTACGGCGAGGCCAGGTTGCACGCGAACTGCACCTGCGCCCCGGCCGCGCCGAGGGTCAGCGTGGCGGTGCCGGGCTGGGTCCGGCTGAGGACGACCGTTGCGGGCTGCGTCGTGGCGTTGTTCGCGTTGCGTGCCGTTCCGGTGACGGTGACACTCTCGTTCGTCGCGGTGATCGTCGGCGTGTCGACGATGAACGAGTTCGCGTACGTCGTCGTGCCGCCCGCGACGGTGAACAGGTCACCGCTGACCATCCGCTGCGTGAACGGACCGTCGACGTCGACACGCAGCTCGACGCTGGTCGTTCCGGAGGCTCCGGTGTAACGGCCGGTGGCCGGTTTGAACAGCGTTTTGTACGCCGCCGGAAGCGCGCCGAGTCCCGCGTTCGACTCGACGAGTTTTCCGGTCTTCTCCGGGCCGTTGGCCCAGTGGAAGATCATGCCGCGGTCGCCCTTGATGAAGAGCGTACGGGGCGTCGACCCGTCCATGTCCAGCATGACGGCGTGGTCGAAGTCGCCCAGGAACTCGTCCGGCAGCTTCTTCCACCCGGCCTCGGACAGACCGTTGACCGGGCCTTCGTAACTGACGCCGTACGACCAGTTGAGCACCGCGCAGCGGTTTCCCTTGAACAGGATCGACTGCCAACTGTCGTTCCACGGCTGCGAGATCAGACAGTCGACGTCACTCGTGTAACCCGCCGGAAGCCTCGTCCCGAACCCCGCGAGCCCGGACACCGCACCGTTGTAGACCTGGCCCACGCCGGCCCGCCACCGCAGGCAGTTGTCACCGTTGAAGAGGACCAGGTCGTAGTTCGAGTCGCCCGGGATGATGTGCAGCGCACCGTCGCAGGAGCCGGCGAAGGGCTCGGGGATTCCGGCGAGTTTGGTGCCGTACGCGCTGCTCAGCGGCCCGTCACTGACCAGGGCCGTCTGGCTGACCTGCGCCACCGTGGCACCCCTGCGGTAGAACAGCAGGTTCCTGGGGTTGTCCAGGGTGGGGAGGACGGCGGTGAATCCGGTGTTCTTGAGACGCATGAAGGCCATGACGGCCTCCCCTCTGTGAGGGACGCACACGTGTCGGGTGGCCGGGAGTGGCCGCTCCTTTGGCAGTTTTCTCCGGGGATCACCAGGCGGGGGGTGTTCTTTACGGGTTTGGCCGGTAAGGGGCGTTCGATGGCTGGTTTACGGAAACCTCGGTGTAGGAAATTGGGTGAAGGGAGTTTCTTTGGACGTCAGGATGACCCTATGGACTTCAAGAAGGACCTGCGGATGGACTTCAAGAAGGACTTGCGGAATGTTCTTCAGAACGCGCGTGATGGGCTGTTGTGGAAGCTCAATGGGCTGTCCGAATATGACATCCGGCGACTTCTGACACCGACAGGAACCAACCTGCATGGCTTACTGAGGTTTTCGTCGTGATGTCGTGGACGGTTGAAGATCCCTGCGCTATGCCGTGGATATGCGGTATGCGCAGGGTGGTGGGTTGACTTCCAGGGAACGGGCAGCGCGGGAGCGGTTGCGTTTGGATGCCGCGGATCGGTTCGGGCGGGGTGAGTCCAACGCGGTGATCGCGTCGGAGTTACGGGTGGCGCGTCGGTCGGTGGAGCGGTGGCGTCGTGCCTGGCGCGAGGCGGGTGTCGAGGGCCTGCGGTCCGCCGGGCCCGCGTCGGTCCCCAAGCTGGACCCGTCGCAAGTAGCGGCACTGGAGCGGGAGTTGGACCTGGGCCCGAGGGCCCATGGCTGGGAGGATCAGCGCTGGACGTTGATGCGGGTGCGGGCGGTGATCCGGCGTCGTTTCGACGTGACGTACTCGATCCACGGGGTGTGGGACCTGTTGCGGCGGGCCGGGTGGTCGTGCCAACAGGCCGCCCGGCGGGCGGTCGAGCGCGACGAGGACGCGGTGCGGGGTTGGGTTCGGGAGACGTGGCCGTCGGTGGAAGCACCGCGGCGGCGCTCGACGCGTGGATCGTCTTCGAGGACGAGGCCGGGATGTCGATGACGCCGCCGCGAGCGCGTACCTGGGGACGACGCGGGACCACACCGGTGGTGCGGGTGCGGGGCGGCTCCCGCGGACGGGTCTCGATCGCCGCCCTGGCCTGCTACAAACCGGGCGAACGCCCCAGACTGATCTACCGACCCCGTCTGCGCACCCGCCGCAAGGGGGAACGCAGGAGTTTCGCCTGGACGGACTACCGCGACCTGGCGGTGCGCGCGCATCTGCAGTTGGGTGGTCCGATCGTTTTGATCCGGGACAACCTCAACACCCATCTCGCATCCGGGATGCGGAAGTACGCCGCCGACCACGACTGGTTGACGATCCGACAGTTGCCGAGCTACGCGCCGGACCTGAACCCGGTGGAGGGGATCTGGTCCCTGGTCCGCCGCGGCTTCACCGGCAACGTCGCCTTCACCGACTCCGACCACCTGGTCCGCACGATCAGACGGGGCCTCCGCCACATCCAACGACGCCCCCACCTCATCGACGGATGTCTCGCCGAAACCGGACTTGTCATCCGACCCAGGAAATGAAATCCAACCAAGCGACATCACAACGGAAACCTCAGTAGTACTCCAGCTGTAGATCGTGATCATGCCGGCGGGAGCCGGTGCGGACCAACGCGGCGACAGTGGCCCCATGCGCGAGTTCATCCGCGTCCGGCTGCATCTTCAAGCTTCGCCCGATCACGCCCAAGCCTTGGCGTTGGTCCTGCTCGAAGCGACCTGGGAACACCAGGTCGATTTCATGGACGAGAAGTCGGTGCGCAGTCTCCTGCGCAAGGTCACCAGGCCGGGGACGACAAGGACAGCCTTCACCTGGTGCGCGGGGAGTACATCGGCTACTACGAGGACATCCCTCGCGAGGTTCGCAGCCGCCTGGCGGGTCCTGAGGCCCAGGCGATGGCCGCGGTAACGCCTTGGGCCGAGCAGTTCGAGGATTGGCGTGACGAGCAGGAGTTGGCCCGCGTGTGGTCGGAGAACCATCCGGTCGACTGGGGGCAGGCACCCCACACACGTCGGCCGGGAGCAGCGCGAGCGCCTGGTCGAGTTGGGGCTGACCCCGCCCGGGGCTGCGGCCGCCACCGCCGTGGCGCCGCCGGGGGCCGAGGCGCCCGACGGGTCCAGGCCCAGGCGGAGTCGGGAGCAGGCGGAGTCGGGAGCAGGCGGAGTCGGAAGCAGGCGGAGGCGGAAGCAGGCGGAGGCGGAGTCGGAAGCAGGCGGAGTCGGAAGCAGGCGGAGTCGGAAGCAGGCGGAGTCGGGAGCAGGCGGAGTCGGGAGCAGGCGTTCGAGATCGCGTTGAGCGCGGCGAAGGCGTATCGGGAGCGGGTCGGGCACCTCGAAGTCCCCCGCGGGCACGTCGAGACCGTGACGGCGTTCGACGGGTGGCGCGAGGACGTACGCCCGGGGGTGTGGGTGACCACCACCAGGTCCCGGCGGCCGAAGCTGCCGGCCGAGCGGGTCGCGGCGTTGGACGCGCTCGGCATGCGGTGGACGTGAGTTCGGATGTCGGGTCGGGTGTAGAGCCGAAGTCACGTCCGGCTCAGCGCGCGGTGTTCCCGTCGGAAGAACTCTGCGCGCACCAACGGGGTGTGAAATTCGGGACGGCGAGATGTACGCGATCCTTCTCCGCCCTGGCCGGCGCGGCGGTACTCAGGCCGCGGCCGTTCGGTCCGCCGATGCGGCGGCGCCGCGGTATTCGGCGTTGATACGGCGAGCCTCCTCGAGTTGGACTTCGAGGATGACGATGCGGCAGGCGGCTTCGATGGAGGTGCCGTGGTCGACGAGTTCGCGGGCGCGGGCGGCGATCCGCAGTTGGTAGCGGGAGTAGCGGCGGTGGCCGCCCTCGGAGCGCAGTGGGGTGATCAGGCGGGCTTCGCCGACGGCGCGGAGGAAGCCCTGGGTGGTACCGAGGATCTCGGCGGCCCGGCCCATCGTGTAGGCCGGGAAGTCGTCGTCGTCGAGACGGCCGTACGAGTCGTCTGCTGTCATCGTGCCTCTCTGTGGAACGTGGAGGGGCCCTGGTGCCGTTCGGCATCCAGGGCCCCGAAGGAACTGCTACACCACCTGCCGGCCCCGATACTGCGCCGGCCTACTGTTTCCGCGGACCCGACCGAACTACCGTCGGGAGCGCGGGGATCGCGGTTGCTTGACCGGAGACCACCTCGCTAACGATGTCCTGCGGTACCCGGGCTCGAGACTTCCGCCCGGGCGATCCCGATGGCGCTTCCACTCCTTCGTTGTTTCCTCGGTTGCGTAATGCGGTGTTGCTCTATCGGTTGTGCGTACTTCCGGTGACACCTACCGCTCGGTGGCCCGTGCCGGCACCACCCTTCGACGGCCAGCCCCGATCGCCCGTCCTGCGACTGCTCTGGCTTGGAACCCCACCGCCGAACCTCCCGATGCGCGCGCCCACAGCCGACGCCTTCACCGAGGTGCTGCTCACCTACTCCACTGCGGATACCGCGAACCGCTCGGTGGCCCGTGCCGGCACCACCCTTCGACGGCCAGCCCCGATCGCCCGTCCTGCGACTGCTCTGGCTTGGAACCCCACCGCCGAACCTCCCGATGCGCGCGCCCACAGCCGACGCCTTCACCGAGGTGCTGCTCACTCGACTTCACTGCGGATACTGCGAACCGCACTCGCGGTACTGCTCACCCGGTGCGGCCGTCAGTCCCGTCGCCGTCCTGCGACAACCCTGGCTTCGGGACTCCACCAGCACACCGTCCTGCGAACTGCCACTACACGTACTGCGCCCGGCAGTTCGTCTCTGCCAGGGCCTGCTGTCTCTCTGGGCTACGAGAGAAACCATAACCACACCAGAACCCGATGTCTACTCCGGACACCACAGATTTTTGGGGACTCCGGGCACACAAAACCTGCCCGGCACCGTGGCCTCCCGACGGCCCCGCCCTCCCTTCCCACGAGGCGGCCCCCGCGGTTCGGTCGGACGTGTTCGAAGGCGATCACCGCGCCTGTTCGGGGGCAGACTGCCGCCGGCAGGATCGGTGGGATCCACCGGCAGGCCCTTTCACCCCGGGAGTCGTCGTGGACCACAGCCCTACCGACACGCAGCGGACCGCCGTCCCGGCGTGCGCCGCCGGGCGCACGCCGTGAGCGTCGTACCGTTGGAGAGCGAGGACGTGGCGTGGTTCCACGACAACCTCACCGGCGCCCGGACGGCCGCCTCCCGCCTGGCCGCCCGGATCGGGACGGGATCGGGCGAGCACCGGGCCGGCGACGTCGCCCCGGCCATGCCCGAGGCCGCCTCCAACCTGGTCAAGCACGCCGTCGCCCGGGCGATCATGCTGCGGATCGCGCGCACCGGGCAACACGCCGGAATCGAATTCCGGGCCCTGGACGACGGACCGGGAATGGCGGACGCGGCCACCGCCATCCTCGACCGCCTCCTGCGCCACTGCGACGTGATCTCCATCAACGGCCCCAGCTACCGGCTCAAGAACCGACTCGCTGCCATCGCACGCGACACCGACGCAGCCTGACTTCCTCCCGGCCGGCTCCCTCGCATGGCTAGCTGCCCTTGCGGCGCCGCCGACGAGCGGAGGCGTCGCGGAAGCGGACCACGCCGGCTCCTGAAAGGCCTGTGAGCACGGCCATCTCCTTCGTGCCGTCAACGAGTCGACATGCGCCGGTGTCCGGGTCGACGATGATGGGCCAGTTTCCCCCGATTCTGATCTGACGCCCCTGATCGTCCTTCGCCGTGGGATACCAGTAGAATCCATAGACGCCCCTGATGGCCGGGGTCGCCAGCAGGCCAAGTTTGAAGGCCCACCGATCCCAACGGTCGGTCAGGGTTCGGCCGAACTCCTCGGCACATCTGCGTGCGTCGCTCTCCTCCAACAGATCCCTCCTCACCGCTCTCCAATCCTTGCGAGAGCAGACGATACGGGACTGAGCCGGACCACCGAACGGGAGCTGCTGGTGCACATTTCCCTGTACTTGGCGGTGCACACAGACAAGTACGTGGACACCAGCGGCAGCCCGAGCACAAACACACCAGCAGCCGACGCGAGAAGGACCGACCGCAGGTGATCGCCGCGTCACATCAAGATCAGCATCCTTGAGGCGACCCCATCCCCCGTCCACGGGTTTTCCCGACGGAACTCAACACCCGTCCCGGATCCCGCAAAACCACAGACCACACGCCAGACAAAGCCGATCAAGACAGCAAAACCCAGGCCAGGCAGTCAAGATCCAAATCCCAGATCCTGCAAACCCAACGGTCAACACATGATCAGCCGACAAGACCTTTCAAAACAGCCGGGGCGGAGCAGCCGACACCGCCGCCCTGGTCGACTCGCTCGACGCGGACGGCCAGTCCACCTCGACCGGCATCGCCGACCTGACTGCGGCCTACATTCCGAACGTGAAGCCCAACCGGCGACGTCGCGGCAGCCCGTTCGGTCGCAGTGACTTCCAGGTGAAGGAACTCCAGGCACGGTCGGGGCAGTCGCTGTGTCTTGTCCACGACCACCAGCCGTCGTACGGGAGCGGCGGCGAGGGCGGTGATCAGGGCGGCGTCGATGGACGACGAGCGGTGGGGGAAACGGCCGGGAACGGCGAGGGCCTCGAACAGGGCGCGGCGGAACTCGGCGACGGTGGGATACAGCGGGGCGCGGACCCATGTCGCGTTCGCGTGAGGGGTTTGGGCCAGGGCGGTGTGGATCGCGACGGTCTTGCCGCGGCCGGTGTTGACGCAGGCGATGCCGGCGGTGGCGAGGGTGGTTCGGTCGTGGCGGCCGCCGCCGCGACCGCGGTCGTGGGCACCACGACCGCGGTGGGAGGGAGCGCCGGCGTGGGAGAGGCGGGACGCGTGTCGGTCGCGATCGGTGTGTCGGCGGGCCCCGGGCGGGAGGGGCTGCGTGCCGCGTGCGGCGTGTCGGCGAGCGAGGCCGGGGTCGTGTGGGCGGGCGGGTCGGTTCCGGGACGGTCGAGGGCGAGGTCGGCCAGGGCGTCACGGGCGCGTTCGACCTCGCGGACAGGCGCCAGGACGCGGCGGGAGGGAAGTTCCCGCCCGGCCTCGCGGTCCCTGCGCACCACCCGGTGCAGCGTGCTCGGCGAGGGGACCGCGTCCGGGTCGGCGGTGGTGTCGGTCGGGTGCCGGTGCAACACGGCGACGTTCCCACCCGCCTGCGCGAGCACGGCCCAGCCGGGGGCGTCGATCTCGAAACGCCGGCGCGGAAGCCGATCCACCGCGCCGTGCGTGCGGGCGTGGCCCAGCCACCGCCACACCGTCCGTTGATGCACCCCCGCGACCTGGGCGCCCGCCCGCACGCGCGCCGCCGTCAACGCGTCCCGCGTGTCCAACTCCACCAGGCGGGCCACCAAAGCCGCCCGTGGCACCGCGTGTCGCGGCAACACGTCCTCGACCACCGAACCACCGGTCATCCCTCGGCCTCTCCCCCACCACGGGGGTCGCGGGCGATACACCACACGACACGAGTGATCCCACCGGGAGCAACCACCCCGACACACCGGAACCATCGTTTACGAGCCACCCGACCAAGTGGGGGTGTATCAGGCCGTGACAGCGACACCGAGACCGGCGATCACACCCGTGTCAGCAACCGAACCCGACAGCCCGCACCCCGACGCCCCCGCCACACCCACACACCAGCCACGGGACCCGACCAGCCACCACTGACACCACAACCACCGACACCACACCGAAAGATCACACCCTGCGCCGGGAAACTGCCGGCAAGACCCAGATCACGCTGGCGCGGCAGCCGGCGGCCCTGCGTCCTCGGCGTCCGGAAGGACCCGAGGACGCTCTCTGGTACACCTTGCGGACGCTCGCGAAGCGGTGGCAGTACCTGGACGCCGAGGCCAAGGACCTGACGAAGATGATCGCCGGCCTGGTCCGGCGGGTCGCCCCGCAGCTGCTCGAACCCTTCGGCATCGGCGTGGACACCGCCGCGGAGATCCTCGTCGTGACCGGCGACAACCCCCAGGCTCGACGTGTTCCGTTGGATCGCGTTCTACAACCACCGCCGACGCCACAGCACCCTCGGCTACCTCAGCCCGGCCGCGTTCGAGGAACGCGCAACCGAGGCCGATACACTTTCACTGGCCGCATGAAACCCCGTGTCCATTCACAATATCTCTGGATCCCACCCGAAAGCCGCTAGCTTTTCACGAACACGAGCTACATCTGGATCGGCACTTGGCAAATCAGAGCCCAGTGCATCCAAGTACCCTTCGATTGGATCCTGCCCAATCAGTTCAGCCAATACATCTCCGATATTTCTCAGCGACATACCTTCCTTCAACGCACCAACAAGGGCCGGATACTCGGCATCAGGGACTCCATTAGGATAGGCAGAAGTGAGCATGACATAGGCCTCCTGTAGATACTCGGGAATGCTCATGGGGATGGGATCCTTCCGTGATCCATTAGCACAAATACCTTAACGCACATCTAATTCGATTCACATTCTTCTTGCATCCGATACTCCGACCCGCAGTGACGATTCAATAATTACTTCCCATTACTGACCCGTGAATGAAACGGGGTCGTGACTCCTTGCAAAGATCCGCACTCCATGGTGAGCGGCAGCACTCAGGAAGTCTCGATCTCCCGTATATATCAGGACGCCATATTTATCGGCGGTACCGAATATCAATTTATCATTGTAGCCGAGGCGATTCGATGTCGTAAGAGCCATTACGCGAGCACTTGAATTGTTGTCGACTATTGTGACTCTTTTCATGAATTCAAGTCCACGGGCTCGCTCGATTGGGCCCGCCCTCATCACCATGGCTCGGGAAAATTCGTCCGCAGCGGTAGCTGGCATAAGAAGTTGCCTATCCTCACCATCGGCCGCAGCGACGGCCCGGAGGTCACCACGGAACTCCTGCTGCGTTACTGCCGGGAGCGGATCGCCGCATGCGATCGCGCCGCGAGTTCGATCGCCGGCCCGGCACCCCACCGCGCCAGTCCTCGACCCTGCTCAGGCAGGGGGATCGCGGTGGCGGATGCTCTCACGCGGTGGGGTCGATGGCCGAGTACAGCAGGGAGTCCCGCCATGTCCCGCGGGCGAGCTTGTGGTCCCGCATCCGCGCTTCACGAGTCATACCCGCCTTCTCCAGCACGCGCCACGACCCGACGTTGTCCGGGTGGCAGGTGGCCGTGACCCGGTGTAGTCCCAGTGTGCGGAAGCCGATGTCGAGCAACATTTCCGCCGCTTCGGTGGCGTATCCCCGGCCCCAGTGCCTCGGGTGGAACACGTATCCGAATTCGCCGCGGCGGTGTGCGGCACTGTCGACCCACACCGCGACGGAGCCGATCAACGTGCCGTCAGCGAGGACCGCCGCGAGGGCAGGTCTCGCGGGGCGTGATGTCCTGCCGTGCCAGCACGTCCGCGACGAAGGAGCGGGTGTCCTCGACCGTGTTCGGGCCCCAGTCGGTGAACTCGGTGACGACCGGATCGGAGCAGAATTCGTGCAGCGCGGCCTCGTCCGCGGGGACGAAGTCCCGCAGTGTCAGGCGCTCACCGGCCAGCTGGAACATCGGTCACCTTCTTCAGGAGTTGCGACAAGGTCTGGCTGCGCCCGGCCGGTGCGGCCTCGACGGTGCGGCCGGGCGCGTTCTGCTTGATCCATTGCGCCATCTTGGCCACGGTGTCGAGCCGGAACAGTGACGCGTACTGCAGGTCGGCCCCGAAGCGGTCCTTGATACGGCTGAGCAGCCGCAGGCCCATCAGCGAGTGGCCGCCGAGTCGGGGGAACGTGACATCCCGACCGATCGCCGCCACGCCGAGCACATCCCGCCACAGTGCCGCAACCTCGGCCTCGAGGTCGTCCGCGAACACGGGGTCGGCCCCTGTCACCGGCCCGGCTTCCGCTGTCTCGACGACCGTGGCCGATGCGACCCAACGCTCGTGGCGCGCGCGAACGTCCATCTTGGACACTACAGTCACCGCAGACCGAGCCGCGGTCACGATCTTCTCGACCATGTGCAGGGATTCCGCAGGTGCCAAGGCGAACCGGTCGAGTTCGGTCCTGACCTCGTGCTCCGGTTCCCCGTCGAGTCGCCAGCCGTCCCAGGTGGCGGCAAGCCAGCGTTCGTCGCCGACGAGCCACCGGTTTTCCGCGAACGCTTCCAGCGCGGCGTTGGCGGCGGCATAAGCGACCAGGCCGGGGCCGCCGAACCACGAGGCGTTCGACGAGAACAACAGACAGAAGTCCACATCGCCGACGACCTGTGCCAATGCCTGGGCGCCATGCAACTTCGGTGTGTGTTGCGCGCGGAAGTGCTCGGCGCGCAACGCGCCTCCGAGCGTGCGCGACGCCACGGCAACGACACGCACGACACGCTCACCGTCCACGCGATCGCCGTCGACGAGCCCCAGGGGTGTCTGCGGTGTTCACACTGCGACGACTGCGCCTGCCACGAGGAATCTGTGCTGTGCCGCACGTGCGCGGGCAGGGAGCGGACCCGGCGGGGGCCGAGGAGGACCTCGCCCGGTGGCAGCGGGAACTCGACAGCGGTCGCACCTACGCGCACGGCTCCACCGGAAGCGTCCTGCACCGTTGGGACTGTCGCTCGCTGCCCTCGGAGGAAACCGTACGCACGGCCCTGGCGTGGCTGGGCGGTGCAGGCCGCCCGGGCCGGCGTGCACGGCCCTGGCGTGGCTGGGCGGTGCAAGCCGCCCGGGCCGGCGGGCTCGGCAACACGTCCGGCGCGATCGGTCTCCCGAGCATGCCGCGCCTGTTCAACGCGGACGAACTCCGGCGCCGTCCGCGACGACGCCGGAACTGTCGACTGTGCGCACCCGATCCGATCTGACCGCCGGGGGCACTACGCCGGTGCGAGGGCGGGATCCGATCCCGACGCCACAACAGGACCTGGGTGGTGTCGGCGCCGTACCAGCCGGTGCCGTACGCCACCGCCAGGTCCGGGTACTCCGCGACCCATTCCTCGAGTTCGGCGCGCTCGTCCTCGTCCACCCCGTACGGCGCCGCCGTCAACGCGACCGGCTGCCCACGCAGGGACCAGGTGGTGACGTGGTCCGTCCAGCGCCACCGGTCGCACTCGCCGTACGGGCATCCGGCGCTGCCCCGCCGGCGCAGCCACTGCGGGCAACAGCCCAGGCCGTCCGGGCGCAGCCCGTGGCGCTGGGCCCATGCGACGAGGCTCCGTTGGGCGTCGCGGCGTCCGCGCAGGGCCGTCTCGAACGCGGCGTCGGGGTCGGGGTCGTCGCGGGTGCGGTAGTTGCGTCGGGGCGGGTCGGCGATCCCGTACGGCCAGGCGATGGTGCCGTCCTCGTGACGGCCGAAGAGCGCGAGGGCTCGGGCGTTCGCGTCGCTCGGGTCGCCGAGGTCGGGGACGGTGCTCGTCATGAATCGCCTTCCGATCACGGGTGGGCCCGGGCGGGCCCGGGACGAGGGGTCACCCGGATGGGTGACCCGTGAAACCGTCGGCTTGCGGGCAGGTACACCCCGGGCGCGGTTCCGGGTCCTCGGGGAAGGAAGGCCCGGACCGCGCCCACCTCGGGACGCCGACGCCCGGTGAACGAGGACAGGAAACAGCGGATGCGGGCGTTGCGACGTTCGGGTCACCCCACCCCGTGTCCGGGCCGGCGCCGGGGCGATGGGTACATGTACCGCATGGAGCGCGTCCACTGGCCGGTCGTGGTCGACCGGGCCCGGGAAATCGTCGCCGAGTACGACGCCGGCGTGACCTGAGACAGCTCTTCTCTGCATAGTTTGGGAATGTCTCACCACAACGAGTGATTTGATCTCGTTCTGCTGATCGAGTTCGATCTGGCCTGCTCTTCTCTCCCCTATGTGATGTCCCAAGGGGAGAGGGAAGTTGGACCTGTACTTCGTGAAGCGACCGTTGGTCGAGCGGTACGCGGCGGCATTGCCCGCAGGGTCGGCGGGGGCGGTGGAGTTGCTGGACCGCCGGGTGATTCCGGACGGGACGCCGGTGTTCCTGGGCGGGGACATGCGTCCGGTGGAGCCGGTCTGTTCGTGGTTTCGGCATCTGGCGCACAGGAACCGCGATCCGGAGACGATGCGGTCGTACGCCTACGTGGTGTCGCGGCTGATGGACTTCCTGGCGGCGCGCGGCACCGACGTGGTGTCCGCGACCGAGGCGGACCTGGTGGCCTACCGGCATCAGCGCCTGGTGCTGCAACAGGTGCCGATCGGCGAGTCGACGTGGGATCGCGAGGCGGCCACCGTCAACGGTCTCTACGACTGGCTGGTCGAGCAGGGGCGGGTGGCGCGTCGGCCGTTGCGGTTGGCGAAGCGGTACGGCAGCGGGATGGTGCGGGAGATGCAGGTCCGCCATCTGACGATCGATCAGTACCTGTACTTCCGGGACGTGGGATTGGGTGGCCAGGATCCGGACGGGGATGTCGATGCGGGCTTTCGGGGCTGGTGCCCGCACCGGGGCCAGGCGGCGGCCGAACTCGCGTTGTTGACGGGGATGCGCAAGCGGGAGTGGTCCTCGGTGCTGTTGCCCGGGTGGGCGCCCGTCGGGGCCCGGATCCGGTGCAGTTCCGGTTGCAGGCCTGCGCGAAGTACGGGCGGGCGCGCGACGCCTACGTCCCGGCGGCCGCGCTGGACCTGGTGGACACCTATCTGTTGCTGAAGCGGGCGGAGATCGTCGAGCGCTCGGCGGCACGTCTGAGTCGCCGCCGGCGCGAGTTGTTCGTGGTGGACCGGATCGACGAGGAGACCGGCAGGATGAGCGGGGTCCTGGCCGGTGATCGGCGGACCTTCACGATCGCGCGGATGCCGGCCGGGCTGCGGGCGATCACGGTCCGCGAGGGCGGGCGGGGATTGGAGTCGCTCGTGGCTTCGTTGACTTGTAAAGACAGCGTTTGTCGACGAGTTTCAACGGCGATCAGGGTCCAGGGAGCCCGCGAGTGTTCACGGGAAATGACGGCACTTCGGGAGATCTGGTGCGATCCCTGTCGGGACTCTGAAGGCACGGTTCGTTCAACCGGAGGGCTTAACCGCTTGTGTCTCCAGTAGGGGGAGACAGCAGGGTGGAGCACATGAACGGCGACGCGCTCTACTCGATTGGTGATCTTGCCCGGCGGACCGGGCTGACGGTGAAGACCATTCGGTTCTACTCCGACGCGGGAATCGTGCCGCCGACTGACCGAAGCCCGGCTGGCTACCGGCTCTACGACATCGACGCCGTCACACGTATCGATCTCGTGCGTACCCTGCGCGACCTCGGGCTGGACCTTTCCGTCATCAGGAAGGTCCTCGACCGGGAAGTCTCCGTCCCCGAAGTGGCCTCAGCGCACGCCGATGCCCTGGACGTGCAAATTCGTACGCTCCGTCTGCGTCGATCCGTACTGAGAGCGGTAGCCAAGCGTGGTCCTACACCTGAGGAGCTGGATCTCATGCACAAACTCGCCAAGCTTTCCGACAGCGAACGGCAGCGGCTGGTGACCGACTTCATCGATGACACCTTCGGCGGGCTTGACGCCAACCCGGAGTTCGTAGCCATGATGCGGTCGGCCATGCCCCAACTCACCGACGATCCGGCGCCCGAACAGGTCGAGGCATGGGTCGAACTCGGAGAACTCTGTCAGGACACGGACTTCCGGGCCGCCATCCGAAGGATGGCCGAACACCAGGCGGCGGAGCGGGCGCAGGGCGACACGACCGGCCTGCATCATGATCTGACCACTGCGGTGCGTGAGCAGGTCGGCGAAGCTCTCGCGGCAGGAATCCAGCCGGAGTCCGACCAGGCGGCACTCATCGTCGATTCCCTCGCTGGTCTCTATGGCGAGACGTTCGGACGCACCGACGATGCCGACCTGCGGCAATGGCTCGTCACCCGATTGGAGACCGGTGCGGACTCCAGGGCGGAGCGCTACTGGCAGCTTCTGTCGACCATCAATGGCTGGCCGGTACCGCCTACTCTCGCGCCGGTCTTCAGTTGGTTCATCACCGCTCTGCGCTCGCAGCTGAGCCGATAGCACGCCGCGCAGCCCCGGACACAACCGCCGCAGGGATGGCGGACCGCAGAGCAAGTGGGCGGAGGCTGTCAGTTGGCCTTTGCCTGATCTTCGGAGCGGGCGCGGGTGGTGGCGAGGCGATAGGAGTCGGTGCCGGTTTCGATAATCGTGCCGTTGAAGGTGAGGCGGTCGACGATGGCCGCGCAGAGGCGTGGATCGGTGAAGGTCTTGGTCCAGCCGCCGAAGGACTCGTTGGAGGCGATGGCGACGCTGTTCTTCTCCTCGCGTTCCGTCAGGACCTGGAAGAGGAGTTCGGCGCCGCGGCGGTCCAGTTCCATGTAGCCGAGCTCGTCGATGCAGAGGAGGTCGACGCGGCCGTAGCGGGCGATGGTCTTGTTGAGCTGCTTCTCGTCGGCCGCTTCGACCAGCTCGTTCACCAGTTTCGTAGCGAGGGTGTAGCGGACGCGGTAGCCCTTCATGGCCGCTTCGGTGCCCAGTGCGATAAGCATGTGGGACTTGCCGGTGCCGGAGTCCCCGATCAGGCAGAGCGGCTGGCTCTTCTTGATCCACTCGCAGCTGGCGAGGGTGTGGATGGTGGCCGCGTCGATGTTGGGGTTCGCGTCGAAGTCGAAGGCCCGCAGGGACTTCTCCCGTGGGAATCCGGCTGCCTTGATCCGCCTCTCCGAGCGGCGGCGGGACCGGTCGTCGCACTCGGTCATCAGCAGCTCAGCGAGGAAGCCCCGGTAGGTCATCTGGTCCTTCATCGCCCGGTCGGCGATGTCGGAGAACTCGTTGCGGATCGACGGCAGCCGCAGAAGTCGACAGGCGCTGTCGATGGCGGCGTCGGCGGCCTGTTCGGTCAAGCCTCGCTGGCGGAGCAGGGTCATTGTGCTTCTCCCTCACGGTGGTCGCCGCCGCTGGTGCGACGGCGTCGGAGTAATTGGTCATAGGGGGCCACCGAGGGCAGCGGCCTGGTGTCCGCAGGAAGGTGCGCGAGCCGCCACTCGTGCAGGGACGTCACCGTCGCCGACGGCTCGCCGGGAACCAGCCGGTCCGCTGCGGGGGCGGGCTCGGTCTCCGCCTGGGCGGCCTTGCGGGCTTCCAGGGCGACCGCGTCAGCGGTCATCGCCCCGGCCCGCAGGGCCGCAGCCAGGCCGGCGACGACATGCTCATGGGGCAAGTGACGCCCCAGCAGGAGCACCTCGATCAGGGCCCGGGTGCCGTCCCGCTCGCCATGGATCTTGCGGGCCTGGTCCCACCAGGCGTCGTGGACCGGGGTGAACCTGCCTGCCGAGCGGGCCTGTTCGAGGGCTGTGGAGCCAGGGAAGGCACCGGGCTTGCGGACCAGAAAGCGCGAGCAGACCCACCTCCGGCACCGCCTCGACGCCGCAGCCACCGTCATCGCCGCACTCCACCACGACAACGAAGCTCTCCGCGAGCACCTCGCATCCAGGGCCGGAAGTGTCGTTGCCATCGACACCTTCCGCCGGCAGTAGCCCGCCTCCCGCTCACGGGCTCGCTGGAGCGGGGGCGACGCGGTTCATCGGGGGCTGATGGTCTGCGTCCAGGCTCGCTGGATCTGCTTGTAGTCGATCACCACGATGCCCTCCTGGCGGAGAGCCTCATGAGCTTGGGGCGACGTCAGGAACTCGTAGTCAGTGCGGCGAACGAGCCAACCGTCGTCAAGGGCCTGGGAGTCCTGGTCGGCGAGGCTGGGATGGACAGCCCATTCGTTCAGCCCGCTGGGCAGATCGCGCAGCAACTGAAGATACCGGGCCTCTTTCCCTTCGATGTCGAGGGAGAAGCTGTCCAGGAAGTCGTTGTCGATGACCACGAGTCCCTGCTGCCGCACGGCGTTTCGTCCGGGCTCCAGCCAGACCCGCACCGCGAGACCGTACTCGGCGGCCAGCCCCAGTGTCAGGTCGAGGATGTCGTCGCGTCCCCCGTCGGCCAGGCAGTGGAAGTCCAGGTGGGTGGGAGTGAGCCCCGCGTCAGCGACGGCATCGATTTGTGCTCGGAACTCCAGCTCGATCTCGTCAAACCGGGCCTGGCCGAGCAGAGCGGCACGTCCGGCGGGCGTCGGCGCGAACAGACGGCCTTCCTTGTCCAGCAGTGAGGGGATCTGCTCTTTGGCGGTCATCGGCCCCCACCGCAGTTGAGGCATCTCGCAGACCAGGGTGAGGTGGATCCCAAACGCCATCCCGGGCCGTCGGCGCAGACGTCGCATGGCATCCGGCGCTGCCGGACACAAGGTCATCAGGCTGCAAGAACCGGCGATCCCCTGCTCGATCGCTTCGACCACTGCGGCGTTGATCGCTGGATACATCCCGAAGTCATCACAGTTGACGATCAGCAGCCGGGCGTCGGGGGGATACCCGAGCTCAGCACTCGACTGCTCCGAAGGTGTGACGGCCACCGGGGGCAAGGCATCTCCATCCATCCCCGCAGTCTGAGCCCTGGACAGGGCCCCAGGCACGGGATTTTCCCTGGCCGCACGAGACTCCTGCCCTGCCCCGCCGCCGTCACGCGCTTGTCACTCTCCTCCCTCACCACTCGATTGACGAGGGGTCGCTGTCTCATGAGACAGCGAAACGGTGGAGAACAGCTCTGGTACCGGGCGATCTCCGAGCACCTGGTGCCGAACACGCCGTCGATGTACCGCCGGTTGTCCTCCCGTCTGGCCCGGGCCCGGCGCGAGGGGCGCTTCCCCGACCTGGTCGACACCCTGCGCGAGGTCCACGTCCCGCCGGCCTGGACCGACAACGCGGCGTTCCTGGAGCAGGCGCCCGACTGGTTCCGGCTGGACCGCAGCCGCGGCCGGGAGGTCGCCGTGTACGTCGCGGCGGGAAAGGACTCCCTGCGGCGGATGTTCAGTTCCTGGTTGGCCGATCTCGGCGTACCGGTGCTGGTCGTGCGCGGCTTCGGCAGCCAGTCCTACGTCGACGTCGTCCGCGCCAGAGTCGCCCAGGACCCGCGGCCGGCCGTGTTGGAGTACATCGTTCTCCCGGGCTTCGCCGAGTGTGGTGTGACGATGCACTGCATCGGGTGAGCTGGGGTTCTTCCTCGCATCTCTGGGGCTGTCGTGATCGTTGCGGCATGTTGCACACGAGATCGGAGGAGACCCTTGCGGGCCTTTCCTGTTCAACTCCCGTCCGGTGTCCGCTACTGGACCGTGCTGGACGAGGACCTGGTCGTCGTACCAGAGGCGGACGCGTTTCTGCGTCACGTCCGGTTCGGCAAGGACCAGGCCGAGCTGACGACCCGTACGTACGCCGGGCACGTCGCGCTGTACCTGCGCTGGTGCACGCGAACGGGCCGCGACTGGCGGGTGGCGGCCGAGGAGTTCGGGCTGTTCGTCGTCTGGCTGAAGTTCGGCTCGAATCAGGTCACGGGCATTGACCGCCCTTCGGGCGGCGGGCTGGTGTACCCCGGGCCCGGGGCGAAGGCCGCACGCGAACCGGCTCGGATCCGAAACATCCTCACGGGAGTGCGGCAGTTCCTGCTGCACGGCATGGCGAACGCGACGTTGCAGCAGCGTCTGGTGCCGGTGCGGCTGTTCTACGACTACCTCATGGAGGAAGGGCTGCAGGAGTCCAATCCCGTCGGCCGCGGACGCTACACGCCGAGTCGCGCCTTCGGCGGGAACCAGCGAGGGCTGGTGCCCCGGTTGAAGAAGCTGCCGTGGATCCCGAGCGAGCGGCAGTGGCTCGACCTGCTGGACGTCGCGCGCAAGGAGCCCGTACGCAACCGGCTCATGCTCGCCCTCGCCTACGACGCGGCCCTGAGGCGCGAGGAGTTGTGCTCGTTGCGGACCGACGACCTCGACCCGGCCCACCGGACCCTGCGCGTTCGGGGATCGGCGTTCCCGCGACCGCAACGTTGTTGCCCATCATCGAAGTTCGACAGGGGAAAGCAGGAGATTCTTGACAATCCTGATTCCACAGAACGCCGTGGCAGACGGTGTTCCACCGGTTCACCCGCTGGGCCCGCGACGGGACCTGGCACCGGATCCTGACGACGCTGCAGGCCCGGGCGGACGCCGACGGCGACCTGGACTGACTCGTCGGAGTCGACTCCACGATCGTCCGCGCGCACCAGCACGCCGCGGGCGCCCCGAAAAGGGGGCGCTCGCAGGTGAGCCGGTCGACCATGCCCTCGGCCGGTCACGCGGCGGGCTGACCACCAAGGTCCACCTGGCCGCCGACGGCCGCTGCCGACCGCTCGCGTTCGTCGTCACCGCCGGACAACACGGCGACGCTCCGCAGTTCACGAGCGTCATGGCCGCGATCCGGGTCCCGCGCGCGGTCGGTCGACCGCGTGTCCGGCCTGACGTCGTGCTCGCCGACCGAGCCTATTCCTCCCGCGCGATCCGCGCCCACCTGCGACGACGCGGCATCCGCGCAGTCATCCCCGAACCCGCCGACCAGCAGGCCAACCGCAACAGGCGCGGCCGGCACGGAGGCCGACCGCGACGCCTCGACCGCGACGCCTACCGCCTGCGGAACGCCGTCGAACGCTGCATCAACAGGCTCAAACAGTGGCGCGGCGTCGCCATGCGCACCGACAAGCTCGCCACCAACTACCAGGCCGCACTCCACGTCGCCGCGATCTTCCTTTGGCTCAAGCCATGATTCTTAAGACACGCCCGAGGCCCGAACGCAGGCAACACGAATACACACCCGATCGTCCCGTCAGCGCGGGCCACCGCCACCAAGCTGACGCGACAAGAGAGGATGGCCCAATGAAATTCAGCATCGACCCCTTGGGCCTCACCTGGGAGGACGTCGACCCCGCTACGCACCCCTTCGACCCCACTGTGGTTCCGAGCATGGTTCCGGATCCTCGTGCCGGCCGGGAGTCGGCCTGGCAGCACGACATCTCCCACGCGTTCGTCGACCGGTACGGCATCTGGGCCTGCGGTTGGGCTTCGTTGACGATGCCCCCACCCGATGGCACCGCTCAGCAGAAGTTTCTCCACGAATACTGGGCCGACGACCCCGAATCGGCCCGACGCATGGCGGCCGATTCGTTGCTCGGTTGGCGTGAGTGGCTGGAAGAACTAGGCGCGTTCTTCGACGAGTTCAGCCTTCTTCTCAACGACGCCGAAACTCAGGCGCAGCGATGGGAGCAGGCGGTCGTTCGCCTGATAGCCATGGCCGTCGAACGCATCGCCGAGGACGAGTTCTGGTACTGCTACTGCGAACAGATCCTGTCCTGGTTCCTCACCGCCTCAGGCGTACTTCCCGAGCGCGCCGAGGACCTGCTCTGGACAGCCACCAACGGCCGATTCTCCAGCTGGGTCACGGCCTCCGAGAGCACAGCCGCCGAAGTCGCCCGTACCATCGCCACCGAGCTGTCCGGTGCATGACGACCTGGCCCTGTGGCGCTGCGTCCGGCAGGAAACCCCCTGGCCGGAGTCGACGGAACCACCTCCCCGAGGCGCAGAAATCCGCGACGGTGTCACCGACTTCATAGCCACCGTAGTCCGCGACCGCGACCCTGAACGCGCCTCCCGCCTCGGTACGGCCCTGAACCGCTCGCGCACCGACGCCGCACGCGGCGCTCCCCTCTCCTTCGCACTCATGGAGGCGTGGCAGCGCGACGTACTGGCCCTGCCCACCGTGCCGTTCCGCGACGGCCCGGCTTTCGCAAAGGGTGGCCGGGAGCGTTATGCCCTGAACACTGACACCCGCACTGCCTTCGACACGTGCCTCGTCGAGGCGACACAACCCGGAATCGCCCTGTCCGCACGTGCAGTTCGCGCGTACCTGGATGTGGTCTTCTTCCACCCGTTCCCCGACGGTAACGGCCGAGCCGCCATGCTGGCTCTGGACTTCGTGCTCACCCGCGACCAAGTCCGCATCGACGCAGTCGGCCCGCTGTTCCAGCTCCCCCGCCAGGCCGGCGACGCGGACGGCGCCCTCGCCTTCGTACGACTCCTCACCGCACTCCTCACTGCCCCCTACCGCCGCCGCCCCCGCGCCCCCACCCGGCACGCGATCTCGGACTGACACCACCGCATCAGCCGCCCCATACGCCCGAGCGGCGCTTCACATCTCCGGCTACGCGCTGGTTTTCGTGATACCGGATCTGCGACGGTCGACAACTCAACTTTCGTGGCGGGGGCGGTCGGGGCCACCGGCCGGTGACGTTCCAGGGTCAGGTCGGACCGGAGGTGGCGCGCCTGGTCTTCGTCCCTGTCGCGGGCACCAACGACGTCCCCCTCCTGCCCCAAGGTCCCGGCAGCGGCCCCCTCCTGTCCCAACGAGTACGCCCTGGCCTGACCGCGCCCATACCGATCGAGGACCGTCGCCTCCCAGGCGCCCGAGGATTCGCCATAGCCGCCACCTACACCAACCACGCCCTGCTCCTGGCCTACGGACGGGACGGAAGACTAATCGCGGACGGGGGCAAACTCTGGTGAACCCGCGGTCGGGCCCGAAAGCCCGCAACCCGGCGACTCGCTCTGAGAAGGGTCGTTCAGGACCTTGCTGCGGCTCGGCGGAGCAGAAGCATGATGGTGGCGAGGTGGGCCGCGCTCTCGGAGCTGCCAAGGCGGTAACCGTAGTCCTTGCACAACCGCCGAGGGCGTCCCAGCCGGGCGAAGCTTCTCTCGACCACCGATCGGCGACGGACCATGGCGAACAGCGGCCCGTTGGCGGAGCACCGGCGCCGCGATGTCCTGGGTCCAGCCCGAGGACTTTGCGGCGTGCTTTTCGACGAAGGCATCGACACCGACAGCGGTGGCGAGCGGGAATCTCACGACGCCGGATGAACAGGGGAGCGGATTCCCTGTCGCTTCCTGTGCCGGTACCCCGCATGATCTCCCCGGCAGACAAGCCGAGTTCATCCGTCGAGGGAGTCACGTCCTGAACCGCGCGCGACGCATCGGCCGTATCGGTGCCGATGCCGTGACGCACGCGTCGTGGCCGTTGTCGTCGCGACAAGCGCGGTCCTGGTGACCGCCGCGTGCACGCAGGCCCACGACCGCCACCCCCGCGCGGAAGCAGCACTGGAGACCGGGACGCGGTGGTGAACGGTGACGGGCTCGATCGGCGGAACCGCGGCCGCGGGCCGTGCTCCCGGACGCCACAGGCCGTGTGGCGCGGCAACGCCTGGCCCGCATTACATAACCACCTCACGTGCCGAGGCCACGCCAGGCGTGCGTCCCTCGCCTTCATCCCGTGACGGTGCCCGTCGCGGCCCGCGGTCGTTCACGGCCCTTCCGTTGGCTGTTCGGCTCGGATTCCTCCGGCTCCTCCGCCATCCCCGCCGGCGGCACCACTCGCCCAACTCGGGGTTGTCGTACGCCAATCGGGGTTGACGGTGCGGTTGGAGCCGGTGTAAACCTTCCTTGCCATTGGATGACCCGCCGTTCCTTCGAACGAGCGGGTTTTCCGTTTTCTCGCAGGGTGGGGAAATACTGCATGTCACGTTTTCACGTGAAGAAGATTGCCGCGTTGGGGATCGCGAGCGGAGCAGTCCTGGCCGGTTCGATGGGCCTGCCCGGTACGGCTTCCGCAGCGGGTGGGATCACGATCACGCCGTCCACGGCCACGGTCGTGCCGGGGGGTGCGAACCTCAAGCTCACCATCACGGCGACGATGCCGTTCGACGTGAGTTTCAAGGGAACCGGCAGCAGGTCTTTCGGCTGGTCGGTGCCTCACGACGTCTGCAAGTGGGACGAGGTCGTATCCTCCCGGCTGACCTGTACTCCCGGTGCGGACGGCAAGGTTGTCTTCCCGGTGGGTACCGAGGAGGGCAAGGAAGGCGAGAAGGTCACATTCACTGCCAAGGCCGTCAAGGGCGATGCCAAGGCGACTGCCGAGTTGACCTACGGAAAGCCGGTCAACGAGTCCGACCTCCAGATCCACAACCCCGCGTCGTTCTCGTACCTCAACCCGGGCGGCGAACTGGGCAAGGATTTCGCCATCGAATTCTGGGACAGCCACAACAAGAAGGCCGATGCCACGATCACCGTGACCGCGGTCAAGGGGTTCAAGTTCTCCAAGGCGCCCGAGGGTTGCCGCCTGGACGGCGCGGGGTTGGTGGTCACCTGCGCCAGGACCGGCGTCGAGGGCGGTATGCCGAGTTGGTTGACCGGCTTCAAGGGCACGATTTCCGGCAACGAGCAGATCCTCGAAAGCCGGATCACCGGCCCGCTGCCCGACAACGCTCCGGAGAACAACGTCGACCGCACGGTGTACTCGAACCGTGTCGACCCGACCGGGCCGAGCACCAAGCCCACCGAGGTGAAGCCGACCGGCAAGCCCACGACGGCCAAGCCCGACGTGAGCACGCCGACGAAGCGCCCCGAACTGGCCGAGACCGGCGCAGACGACAACGACAACACCATGGTGATCGGCGGGGCGGCCGCCGCCCTCGTGGTGGTCGGCGCCGGGGGGCTCCTCCTGGCCCGCAAGCGCCGCGGGACGCACCAGGCATAACCGCGACACGTCGTGACACGAACCGCCGTCGGGCCCCGGCCCGGCGGCGGTTCCGTGCGCTGCCGCGCTGCCGACCGGCGCTGGTGTGTGGGTGCGCGCGAGAAGATCGTGTGCGACGTGTGTGAGTGGGTCAGTCACGGCCGGCGTCGCGAAGGTGTGCCGCGGCGCTGCGGGCGAGTCGGTCCGAGGTGACTGCTGCCACGAGGGCGGACGACGAGCAGGGCTCCGCGGCGTTCACCGTCGTCTCACCGGACACCGAGGGGGCGACCGAGGCCCTGCGGCGCGCCGCCGCGGTGTTCGGACGTCGGGGCGGACCTGGGGGCCGCCGGCGTGCTCGGGGCGGTGTCGAATCGAATCGCCGTCACACACGACTGCACTGCGGCGAGAGTCTCATCCACCAACTGCTCAACCGAACTCTCCGGTGCCCGCCAAACAGCGTGGACGTTGCGCCCCGAAGCTTCGCAAGGAACGGCCGGCACGGCCAGTGGTGATCAACGCCCCGTCGTCGTCAGGAGGCGTCGGTCGTGGAGTCGGTGCTCCAGACCCGTCGCAGGTGGTCACCGAGCGCGCGGGCGAGGGCCATGGTCCCTCCGCCGTGGAGCACGGGGTAGCTGGTGCCGCCGTAGCCGTTCTCAACGCCGTCCTGGGTGTTGAACACGACTTCGGCACCGGTGGGAAGCAGGCCGAGGAACCAGGTGGTGAGGACCTCGGCGGCGGCGGGGGCGGTGCACATCTCGAGGGTGAGGGATTCGCGGTCGGGTGCGTAGGCGCCGCTGAACATCCAGTCTCCGATGGGGAAGGCGAACTCGAGCCTGTCGCGTCCGGCGATCGTCCGCTCGGTTGTGCACACGGCGTCGGGGTTTCGGGCGAGGTTGCCGGTGATGTCCTCAGCGGTCAGTCCCCAGGGGTGACCGTCGGGTGGGGCGAAGAACCAGTGGGTGGCGTAGGTGGCGGGGTCGGTCATCGATCCTCCGGGTGGTGCGATGTGGTCAGGGGGTGAGGACGACGCGTCCGGGTGTGTGGTGGGTGGCCATGAGGATCTGCCAGTAGGCCACGCTCGGCGCGTGGTTGGTGTGCAGCTCGACGTTGCGTATCCGGCCCTTTGCTTCGGTGACGGCGTCGTTGTATCGGCGTATCTCGGAGTCGTCCTGTTCGAAGATGTTCTTGTCCCAGATCATGGGTTCGTTGATCTGTGAGTCGGCGAGTCTGACCTCGGTACGGCAGGTCGATTTCGTGTTGCGTACGTTCTTGGCCTCGACGATCGCGCCGTCCTCCGGGCGCAGTCCGTCCGCTCGTCGTGCTCGGCGACCGGCCCGAGGACTTCGCGCTGGCCCAACTCGCCCGCCAGGCCCGCGGAGCCACGCAATGGCTGCCAGGGCCTGCACTGGCCTGGCATCACCTGCCCCTCCCCCGGCACGCGGAGCCCATCACCGTGGTCAGCGTCTCCCTCTCGGAAGAAGAGATCCGCGCCCACCTCACCGACCGTTGGGGCACCCGGGGCTTCCGGATCCGGGGCGAGGACACCATGCCGATCACGGTCCTGTCCCCCGGCGAGCTCCCGCTGACCGGTCGCGATCAGATGGCCCTGCTCAACGCCTGGGACATGCCGCTGTCCCTGCCGGTGGAGGAGACTTCGGACGGGTCCCTCGTCTCGTCCGTGCGCATGCCCATACAGGTCCCCGCCCCGCTCGACGCGGCCCGGCACCGCTGGCAGGTGGGAATGATCTCCGTCGGCCACCCCATCCCGGCCCTCCCCGACCTGTGCGGCCCCACCCTCGTCACGGCCGGCGACGAGCGGGAGACGTTCGTGCGCGCCGCGGACGGCGGCATCACCTACGCCTCCGACCGGGTCGACTTCGTCCCAGCCGGCGCGTCGCTGGCCGGCTCCCTCGCCGGCCCCAAGCTCGTCTGGCCCTCTATCACCGGCATCCGTGTGGACCCGTCCCGTCAAGGATCCGGGCGGATCGGTCGCGGGAGCCGTGCGCTCCACCCGGCCTACGGGCACAACATGGTGGCCCTGTCACCTGGCCTCTTGGGCCCGATCGAGGCCCACTTCGGGCAGCTGCGGCAGCTCACCATCGCAACTCCAACCATCGCAACCACACCGTGCAGACCCGGGCCCTGCACGGCTGCCTGCGCCGGCCCAACGCCCGCCACCCTGACGTCTTGGCCGCCGAACGCCGCGAACGCGCCCGCATCCACAGCGGCATCCGCTGGGGCGGACGCCCCGGCGCATCCGCAGCCTGACCGGTCACAGCGTCAGCCGAGGGTTTCGGCCGCCTTGGTCATCGGCCCTCCCGCGTCACCGGTATTCATCGTTCCTGCCGGTTCGAACAAGAGGATCGCGGTCTCCTCATCTGCCACGGGGCAGTGCTCGACACCGCGGGGAACCACGAACAACTCACCGGGTTCCAGCACAACATCGGCATCCCTGAGCCGGATCGTCAGCCGTCCGCTGATGACCAGGAACAGTTCATCGGTGTCCTCGTGGGTGTGCCAGACGAATTCCCCCTTCAGTTTCGCCAGTTTGACCTCGTAGTCGTTGAGCACAGCCACTTTCTTCTGCGACCACAGCTCGCTGAACTGCGACAGCTTGTCGGCGAGGTTGACAGGAACAACAGACGCGGACATCCGGCATCCTTCCTCAAGGCCGGTCAACCGGGAGCGAGTCTTCGAGCCCTCCGACCGGCGTCACGAGCCTGCCGCCACCGGACCCCGCCGGTCTTGTACGTTCCTGACATGACCGGAGACCGACCCCGCACGTCCATCACCGCCTGGAGACCGTCGGTCCCGGGGATCGCCGAGGTCTTCCACGCACACTTCACGGACCACGCGTACCCGGCCCACACCCACGACACGTGGGACCTGATGATCCTCGACGACGGCTCGGTCGACTTCGCACTCGACCGAAGCCGCCATGGGGCGACCGGTACCGCAAGCGTCCTCCTGCTGCCTCCGGGTGTCTCCCACGACGGGCGCACCGTCACGGCGTCAGGCTTCCGCAAGCGCGTCCTCTATCTCGACGACTCCGTACTCCCGCAGCGTTTGGCCGGCCGTGCGGTGGGCGCCCCGGTCATCCACGACGGGCTGCTGCGCCATCGGATCCACCAACTGCACGTCGCTCTCATCCACGCCGAAGACGGGTTCGAAGCCGAGTCCCGCCTCTCGTTCATCCGTGAACGGCTCCATTTCCACCTCGACGCGCTCAAGCCCGGCACACCGGGACGTGAGGCAAACCGGCTCGCCGCCGAACTGCGCGAACTACTGGACTCACGAATACCCGCCGGCATATCCCTGCACGATGCCGCCGCCATCCTGCACGCCCACCCCACGCACCTGATCCGCTGCTTCAAGCAGACCTACGGCCTGCCGCCACACAGCTACCTCACCGGCAAGCGCATCGATCAGGCACGTCGACTCCTCCTCGACGGCCACCGGCCCGCCGAAGTCGCCACAACCGTGGGATTCCACGACCAAGCCCACCTGAACCGACACTTCTCACGCCATGTGGGCACCACACCCGCGCGTTACAAACGCACTCGCATCGGTTCTGAGGCAGGGCCCTTCGGACCGCGGGGTGTCTGACTGCGGTAGGTGTGGCCGAGTTCCGGGCCGAGTCCGAAGTAGTGGCGAAAGTTGTAGACGAGGGGGCTCCAGGCGGCGGGGTCGATGTGGTCGGTGCCGGGAACGACGATGCGGGAGTCGGCGTGCACCTTGTGTACGGCGGCCTCGACGATGACGAATTCTCCGGAGGCGTCCGGTTGCACCCGCTCGGCGCGGGCCTCCAGCTGGATCGGGCATTCGGCAACGCGAGGCGGACGGACCAGGTGGGACGGTTCGGCGGTCAGACGGGCCGCGCCGAACTTGTCCGGCTCGAAGCGGACGCCCTGGGCCTTGGTCGAGGGCACCGGGTTCCGTCCGGTCAGTGGTGCCAGTCGCTCCACTGCCGGCCACTGGGCGGGGGCCGGCAGGTTGATCACCACGTCGGGCCGGTCGGCGAGGTTGAGTGCGGTCTGGCCTTCGCGGCCCAGTCCGAGCACGACGGTCCGTCCGAGTGCCCATGCGGACGACATCGGGGCGAGGTTGAACGAGCCGTCCGCATTCTCCGTCGACACGAGTGCCACCGGCGTACCGAAGTACAGGATGCTCGGCTCGATCTCCATGTGGGCGACTGCTGTCCGTGCGGGCGGGGTGCTGCGGGGTGCGGAGTCCATGGAGGCCACGCTAGGGTCCGGTCACTTCGGCGGCGACCGAAGTGTCAGGGGTGACAAGGGTCCGCATGAACCACGCTGCGCACGCCCCGGGCCGACCCCGATCCGGCCCGGGCGGCCCAGCTGCCGATCCGTGTCGGCTGCGGAGGTGCCCGGCAGTCCCCCGGCCCGCGGCCTCGTGGATCACCGCCGCCAACGCAGTCCGGAACGCCCAGGTGTTCCTCGTCGCCCGAGTCCGGGAGCACGAGGCGATCCGTCGTTCGAGTTCCCTCACGAGAACGAGGAATGCTTCAGCGGGCGATCCGGCCGAGGATCTTCCGCGTCGATCGGTGGTGTGCCACGCATCGCGACGCTCAGGGCTGGGGTCGTCGACCGCCACCTCGATGGCGTCGGGACGATCACTCGAACGAAGCGTGTAGGTCCCGCCGCCGTGGCGCAGGGCGTTGGTCACCGGCTCGGACACGACCAGTAGGACCGTCTCGGCGACCTTCGGGGCGATCCCCGGCCGCGAGAGGCCTTCCGGGAGGGGCCCGGCAGGCGCGGCGGGAGCAGGCTGTCCTGCAACGTGCGCGCCAACGCCGCCGACGCGCGCCCCACCCCGCCCGCCCCGGAACGGGACCGTCGTCAAGCAACCCGACAGACGGCCTACGGGTGTTGCGACTTGCGTGTCGCCCCCGGCCGGGTTCGCGCGCACGGCGAACGGCCGTGTCCCACGTCGAGCCGTCGAGCCGGCCCGGGTGCCGGTGTCACGGTGAACCGCCGGCCGACCACCCTGTTTCCGGCACGTCCGGGACATCACGACGATGGCCGGCGGCCTCATCGACTGCGCGGTCCCGATTGCCCTTCGCCGAGGCGGACGGCCCTACGAGTGGGCGTGGGCGTGGCCGTCGGCGCCGGGCCCGGCCGGTTCGTACCGGGGTGGGGTACCGGCCCGCTGTCCGGGATCGACGACGACGAACTGATCCATCATTCCCGAGTCTTCGTGGTAAAGCAGATGGCAGTGGTACATGTACGGCGTATCGGGGTCGGCGGGTTTGTCGAATTGGAGCGCAATCCGAACCGTCGCGCCCGGTGTGATCAGGACCGTGTCCTTGGGGCCCCTCAGTGGTACGGGCGGTACCGGCCCCCTCGAGGAACGTCGCCGCATCCTGGACGAGGCGCCCGAACCCTGTCCATAAACCCGCCCCGCGTCGAAGCCTCGGCACTCGGCGAGGAAGCCGCCGCCCTCGGCGCCGTACGCGCGGCACTCCTGCACGTCGAACAACGACTGTTCAACCCCTCCTCCGCGGCCGACTGAAACGATTGCGGCGCGGGCGGCTCTGGACTCGCCTCCGCAGGCGTGCCGCGCGAACTCGGGTTCTTCTCGCGAGGCTGCACTCAAAGGGGGTCCGCGCGGCCTTGCCCGGTCCCGGCCGTTTGTGGACTGCCGGCGCTGCGGCGCCCGCGGATGGATGCGGTTCACGTGCAGAAAACACAAAATGTCACTCCGGTTCCTAAAGGTTGTCTCGTAACTCACGAAGTGAGCCGCTGAAGGCGGTTCTTGACGTCCACTCAGCTGGTCAGGGCGAGATTGTGCATGTGAGCGATCGCGCTGACGGCCCAGAAAACGCCGTCTCCCTTGCGGCGGCAGTCGCGCAGGACCTTCCAGTTCTTCATGCGGGAGAAGACGTGCTCGACGCGAACCCGGACCCGACGATGATCGCGGTTGTGCTCCTCCTTCCAGGCCACGAGCTCGACCTGCCCGACCGCACGGCGATGCGGGATCAAGGCGCAATCCCTCGGTAGGCACCGTCCGCCAGGACCGTGGCGTCACCGCACGCCGTGTTCACCCCCGACTCGGCGAACGCCCGGCAGTCGTTGCGGTTGCCGGGCAACGGGCGCCCGACCGCGGCCTCGCCCGTGGCGGGTCGAGCGCGAGAAAGGGACTGTGACGGTCGACGATGCGGTGGGCCGCCGCGTGCGAGACACCGAACAGCGGGCCGAGTTGGCGCATGGTCAGGTTCGTCCGCAGATACAACGCGACCATCAACACCCGGTCCTCCAAAGCGAGAACCCACGGCCGGCCCGGCCGCGAGGGGTCCAACGCGTGACCACCCCGAACCCGAACAGCCCGAACCAACCTCCGGAACTGCGGCACCGTCAACCCGGTGAACACCGGAACCAGCTCACGATCCGCAGACGAGACGACCTGCATGCACTGACCAACGCGCGTACGCCATCCGAGTTACGAGACAACCTTTAGGCTGGCCGTTGCTCGTTCAGGCCCGTATGGGCTCGGCAGCGGGAGGGATGTCGGCGCGATTCGGGCAGGACGAGGAGTCCGCGACCTCGCTTGATCTGCCGTCGGTGGTGGAGACCTACACGCGCAAGGCGGCGGACCTGCGCCGGCGGTGCGGCGCCCTTGCGCGTGAACTTGCCTCTGCCGAAGCCGAGTTGGAGTTGGAGTTGGCCGAGGCTCGTCGCGTGGTCCTTGCGGAGGTCTTGGACGAGGTGAACACGAAGCTCGTCGAGGACCACTCGGCTTCCGGGGTCGCGTCCGCCGAGCTCGTGGTCGGGGAGGTGCCGGTCGACGGACCCCCGGATCGGACGGTCGAATCGCCCGAGCGGCGGATCGGGGCCACGACGGCCCTGGGTGGGACGCGGGCCGGGCACGGGAAGCTGGGTGACGCCATCGTTCGCGTGCCGGCCACATCCGGTCGGTCCATGCGCGTTCGTGAGGTCACCGAAAGCCTGGGGCGCGAGACGACGCGGCCGAATCTGGAGACGACGCGGGTGACGATCAAGCGTCTCGTGAAGAACGGCACCCTGGTGGAACTGCAGAAGGGCCTCTATCGGATCGCCTCGACGGGGCCGTCCGAGGAGAGAGGGGTCGCCTGACGCGCCGCCACCACGAGCATGAAAACGGCCCTCCCCGAAAGGAGGGCCGCCGCGTCGGTCGAGGATTAGGGCGCGCATCGAGTCGTGATCATCGGGTGGTCCTGGTGAGGTCTTTGATCCAGATCATCGAGGCGTGCAGGTGGAGACCCGGCGAGGTAGCTGTCGGGAGTCTTGTCGTATCGGATGTCTCACCGTCCCAGTTCCGGCCTCCTGGTACATCACGCTCTGGGGCGGGTGAGGCACGTGGAGCCGACGTGAGCCGACCGGTGCACTGATGTCCGGGCGGGGACTCATGGGACATGGCCCGGCACCCGGCTCAGGTTCCGGGGAGGATACGGCGCGTTTCGTAGGCCCACATCGCGATCTCGACCCGGTTGCGGGCGCCGAGTTTGGCCATCAGGCTGGCCAGATGGGTCTTCACCGTGCTGAGGCTGATGTGCAGTGCATCGGCGATCTCGGTGTTGGTCAGCCCGCGAGCGACGGCGAGGAGCACCTGCTCCTCGCGGGCGGTGACGGGGGAGACCGGCTGGGCCACGGGCCGGCCGGCGGGCAGGTCCGCGAATGCCTGGAGCAGGCGGACGGTGACGCTGGGCGCAATGAGCGCCTCACCGCCGGACGCCGACCGTACGGCCTGGGCCAGAAGGTCTGGTCCCGTGTCCTTGAGGAGGAATCCGCGGGCGCCGGCACGCAGCGCGCCGTAGACGTACTCGTCGAGGTCGAAAGTGGTGATGACGACCACGGCCAGCGGGTCGGCGACGCCCGGGCCGGCGACCGACCGGGTGGCCTCGAGCCCGTCGATCACGGGCATGCGGATGTCGAACAGGCAGACGTCGGGGCGCAGTTCGCGGGCCAGACGTACCGCTTCCTGTCCGTCGGCGGCCTCGCCGACCACCTCGATGCCGGGCTGGGCGTTCAGCATGATCCGCAGCCCGGTGCGGATGATGGTCTGGTCGTCAGCGACGAGGACGCGGATGGGCACCGCTCTCGGTCCTCCCTCTCGGCAGCTCGGCTTCGACATGCCATCCCTGTTCGGCGCCGGGGCCGGCTTGTAGTTTGCCGCCGAGCAGGGCAGCGCGCTCGCGCAGTCCGGCAAGTCCGTATCCGGCACGGCCTCGGCCGGTGCGGTGGCCGTTGTCGCGCACGCTCACCCGTACCGTGTGCCGTTCCGCGGTGACCCGGACGACGACCTCGGTCGCGTTGACCGCATGGCGCATGGCGTTGGTCACCGACTCCTGCACAATGCGGTAGACGGCCGCGTCCACGGCCGGGGGCAGCGTGTCCAGTTCGCCGCAGAGCCCCAGGTCGACCCTGAGGCGACCACCCGGGTTGCGCACCAGGCGCTCCAGATCCGCGACACCGGCAGGCGGCGCCAGCTCGGCGCCGGCTCCGCGGTTGCGCAGCGCGGTGACCATGGCTCGCATTTCCTCCAGCGTGCGCGCCCCTTCCTCCTCGACTCCCTCCAGCGCCTCGACGGCGGCGGACGGGTCGGTGCCCGCGAGCACCCGGCCCGCCTGGGCGCTGATCACGATGGCCGAAACGTGGTGGGCCACCGTGTCGTGCAGTTCCCGGGCGAGCTGCTCACGCTCGCGGGAGCGCACCTGCTCCAACTGCCGCTCGCGACCGGTCTCCCGGAAGCGCACGGCAGCCCCGATCAAGCCGGGCAGCAACAGGAAGACAAAGCCCCCGACTTGTTCGGCGGCCGGGGTTTCGTCCGTGACGGCACACAGCGCGAAGGCCGTGAGGATCACCGCGCTGCCCAGCACGATCTCCCGTCCCGATCCCCACCGGGGCAGCGCATACACCAGCACGAGCACGACCGCGCCGGTGTCCAGGCCGACGGGCTCGCGCGGTGCGGCGACCAGCGAGGCCAGCTGGAGCAGGATCACCGAGCCGAACGCCAGCGTGACCATCGCCAGTGGGCGGGTCCGGCGCCACAGGGGCAGCAGGCACAGCCATACGGCGAACACCACCGCCACCGGCCGCCACACGACGTTCTCGCGCAGGGTGGCCTCCAGCACCACACCGCCCAGGCCCGCGGCGGGCAGCGTCCAGTCCCGCCACAGCCGGGCGGGCGCGTCGGGCGGCCGGGGTTCGGTCCACAGGGTTCGCAGGTCGTCTCGCAGCACGGTTCTCAGCCTAGGGGCCGCGCCGTGCCGCGCATCGGCCGAAAGGACGGGGCGTCACTCCGCCCTTGGGCCGACGGATCCGCGGCCCGCGAGCCGATGCCGCAGAGCGCCGTGGCGACGAACCTCGGCATCGGCGGCCGTACAAGGACGGCCGCCGAGGTGGTTGGAGGAACCGATGCTCTCGAAAGCCCTGTTGCGCCTGGGCGCAAGCGCCGCCCGCCATCCCTGGCGGGTGATCGCGGCATGGCTGATTGCCGCCACGCTCGCCGTCCTCGCCGCGATCGCCATCGGCGGGCGGACCGCGGATTCGATGACCGCTCCGGGACTGGACTCCCAACGGGCCGCGCAACTGATCGAGCGGGCCGGCACCGGCCAGGAGGGGATGACCGCCCAAGTGGTCGTCACCCCCCTCGACGGCGGTGCGACGTTCTTCGACCACGGCAGCGCGCGCACCGCTCTCACGCGGCTGCAGACCGAGGTGCAGCGGCTGCCGCACGTGCTCGGCACGAGCGACCCGGCGGGGGCACTCGACGCAGGCGGGGACACCACCGTGCGCGGCGGCCTTGTCTCGGCCGACGGGCGGATCGCGGTCGTCCGGGTGCAGTACCCCGACCAGAGCCGGCTGTCGGCCGAAGACCTCGACGCCCTCGTCGATCTCGGCGACCGGCTGCGCGCCGAACTGCCCCTGCGCATCGAGATGGGCGGGAACCTCTTCTACGCCTTCTCCGACCCCGACGGCGGCGCAAGCGAGCTGATCGGCATCCTCGCCGCGGCCGCGATCCTGTTCCTGGCGTTCGGTTCGCTCGTCGCCGCCGCGCTGCCGATCGGCATGGCGGTCTTCGGGCTGACCGTCGGGGTTGCCGCGATGACGGTACTGGCGGGGGTGACGGACGTCCCGACCTTCGCCCCTGTCCTGGGCAGCATGGTCGGGCTCGGAGTGGGCATCGACTACGCGCTGTTCGTGCTCGCCAGGCACCGGGAGTACCTCGCGCGCGGGCTCGATCCCCGCGAGGCGGCGGGGCGAGCGGTGGCCACGGCGGGGAGGCCCGTGGTCTTCGCCGGCGGCACCGTCGTCGTATCGATCCTCGGCATGGCGGTCGCGAACGTACCGTTCATGACGGTGGGCGGGCTCGCCGTCTCGATCGTCGTCCTGACCATGGTGCTCGCGTCGGTGACGCTGCTGCCGGCCTTCCTCGGCGCCGCCGGCCCACGCCTGGCCCGGGCCGGCCTGATCGGCCGGGCTCTGCAGACCAGGAAGCCGGCCCGACTCGCACGGCGGCGGGACCCGGCGGCAGGCGCCGCCCACGCCGCCGGGTGGCGTCGCTGGATCGGGCACGTCAGCCGGCACCCGGTGCCGTACGCGGTCGGCGCGGCGGGGCTGCTGCTGACCGCGACGCTGCCCGTGCTCGGCCTGCGCGTCGGCCTGCCCGACGACGGCTCACTGCCCCACACCCGTACCGAGCGCCGGGCCTACGACCTCGTCGCCGAGGGGTTCGGCCCGGGCGCCAACGGTCCCCTCGTCATCGCCGCGGACCCCACCGGTGATCCGGGAGTGCTGGACCGACTCGTCGCAACGGTCGCGGCGGATCCGGGCATCGCATCCGTCGCGCCGACGCACATCGATCGGGCCACCGGCATCGCGACCCTCGTGGTGTTCCCGACCACCAGCCCTCAGGACAAGGCCACGGCCGACACCATCGCCCGGCTGCGCACCGACGTGCTGCCCACGGCGATCGGGCACGGCCCGGCCAGGGCCCACGTCGGCGGCGCCACCGCGAGCCTGTCCGATGTGGGCCAACGCACCAGCCAACGCCTGCCGGTGTTCGTCGCCACCGTGCTGGCGATGTCGTTCCTGCTGCTGATGCTGGTCTTCCGCTCGATACTCGTACCGCTCAAGGCGGTCCTGCTGAATCTGCTGAGCATCGGCGCGGCCTACGGCATCATGGTCGCGGTCTTCCAGTGGGGCTGGGGAGGCGCACTCATCGGGCTGGAAGCGACGGTTCCGATCGTGTCGTTCATCCCGATGTTCCTCTTCGCCATCCTGTTCGGCCTGTCGATGGACTACGAGGTGTTCCTCCTCTCCCGCGTACGCGAGGAGTACCTGCGCACCGGCGACAACGGCACGGCGATCGTCGAGGGCGTCTCGGGCACCGCCCGGATCATCACCTCGGCCGCCCTCATCATGGTGGCGGTCTTCCTGTCCTTCGCCGTCGCCGAGGACCCCTCCACGAAAATGTTCGGGCTCGGCCTGGCCACCGCGATCTTCATCGACGCCACGGTCGTACGCATGGTGCTGGTACCGGCGACCATGACACTCCTCGGCCGGACCAACTGGTGGCTGCCGAAGTGGCTGGACTCGATGCTTCCCCGCGGCTCGGTCGGCACCGACGACACCGACGCGGAATCCACGGGTGAGGCCCCGCGTCCACGGCTGGTTGACCGTTGACTCAACTCCTGCCCGCCCTTGGCATCCGGCACCTCAGCGCGTCACCTGGGGGCACATCGAGTCGTGATCATCGGGTGGTCCTGGTGAGGTCCTTGATCCAGATCATCGAGGCGCGCAGGTGGAGACCGGCGAGGTGGCTGTCGGGAGTCTTGTCGTATGGCGGCGCGCTGCTCGCCGAGGGCGGCGACCTGCCGGACCCGGCCCGCTTCACCCGGTTGCTCACCGACCGCCTGGCCCGGAGCCTGTAGCCGGCGGGGGCGGGCCGGCCACGACGTGTCCGGCCGGTCGCGCCCCGGGGTGGGCCACACAGGTGTGGCGACCGGTGCGGGTTGGGCGGAACAACGCAGCCGTGGGTGGGTGTCGCCGGGGAGTGGGTTCAGGCGGTCCAGGTTTTGAGGACGGCTGCGATGTCTGGGATGGTGCAGGTGTCCTTGCGCAGTTCGGTGACCAATGCGGCGATTTCGTTGCGGCCGAGTTTGGTGTCGATCCCGCATGCGGTGAGGTAGCCGTGGGCCACTGCGACCGCGACTGTCATGTTGGAGCGCTCCAGCCAGGTGATGCGCCCCAGGGTCTGGCACAGGGCGGCGGCACGGACGAATGGGCCGCTGTAGACGTCCCGTCCCGCGAGGACGGCCGCGTGGCGGGCGACTGCGGCGATGGGTAGGCCGTAGTCCTCGGGGGCCGGGTCGCGCTCGCCCGCCTCGCGGGCGACCTCCAGGATCCAGGCGAGGTCGACGCTCGGATTCGTCACCGGTTCGCCGTCGCGAGGTCTTCGATGAGGTCGCCGTATCCGGTGATGACCTCGCGGGCGCCTTCGAGGAAGCGCTCGCGTACGCCGTCGTTGTCGCGGCGCACGAGTTGCTCGATGTAGTCGTTCAGCGGCATGTGCCGCGTCTCGGCGGCCTGTCGGGCCATCTCGGCGGTCTCGTCGGTCATCCGCACATTCACCTGGGTCTTCGCCATGACACAGAAGGTACCACCTGATACCAGCAGCGGGCCGGCCCGATCGTCGCAGGTCCCGCCTCCACGGCGCAGCGGGCGCCGCGCACGCGGGGGGTCGTCGGGGAGCTTCCACGCGTACCGGCCCGAGGGGTGTTGCCGCTGCGATTGGCCCGGTGCGGAGGGGGTAGCGGTGATCGAGGTCGGCTCGGGCTTCGAGCGCGCGGACAGGGGCGCGGTGGGGGCGAACATTCGACATTGGATCCAGGAGCCGGATATGGCGCACCGTGACGACAGAGGTGGTTCCGACGACGCGGTGCCCGCGCGCGAGGTGTACGTCGACGCCGGGCAGGATCTCGCCGATGCGGTCGTCGAGATCGGCGCCGGGCCGGACGAGCGCATCGTGGTCAATCTGGGGCCGCAACATCCGTCGACGCACGGGGTTCTGCGGCTCGTGCTCGAACTCGACGCCGAGCGGGTCGTGCAGGCGCGTCTGGGTATCGGGTACCTGCACACCGGGATCGAGAAGAACTGCGAGTTCCGCAACTGGACCCAGGCGGTCATGTTCGTGACGCGTGCCGACTACCTGATGCCGGTGTTCAACGAGGTCGTCTACTGCCTCGGCGTCGAACGACTGCTCGGCATCTCCGACCAGGTCCCCGAACGTGCCCGGGTCATCCGGGTGATGCTCATGGAACTCAACCGGATCTCCTCGCATCTGGTCGCCATCGCGACCGGTGGCATGGAGTTGGGTGCGCTGACCGTGATGACGTACGGCTTCCGCGACCGGGAGCTGATCCTCGACGTGTTCGAGGCGATCACCGGGATGCGGATGAACCACGGGTACGTCCGGCCCGGCGGTCTCGCGCAGGACCTGCCCCCCGAAACCGAGGCACAGGTCCGTGATCTCCTGCGGGTGCTCCCCGAACGGTTGCACGACTACGAGCAACTCCTCGACGACAACGCGGTCTTCCGGTCCCGGACGGTCGGCGTGGCGTACCTGGACCTCACCGCCTGCATGGCGCTCGGCGTCACCGGGCCGATCCTGCGGGCCGCCGGGCTGCCGCACGATCTGCGCAAGACGCAGCCGTACTGCGGCTACGAGGACTACGAGTTCGACGTGCCGACCCGCGACGGCTGCGACGCCTACGACCGGTACCTGGTGCGGGTCGCGGAGATGCGGCAGTCGCTGCGGATCGTCGAACAGTGTCTCGACCGGCTGCGGCCGGGCCCGGTGATGGTCGCGGACAAGAAGATCGCCTGGCCCGCGCAACTCTCGCTGGGACCCGACGGGCTCGGCACTTCGCCGGAGCACATCGCCACCATCATGGGCACGTCGATGGAGTCGCTGATCCATCATTTCCGGCTGGTCACCGAGGGCTTCGCGGTACCGGCGGGCCAGTCGTACACCGCGGTGGAGTCGCCGCGCGGCGAACTGGGCTGCCACCTGGTCTCGGCGGGCGGAACCAGGCCGTACCGCGTGCACCTGCGGGACCCGTCGTTCGCCAACCTGCAGGCGGTGGCGGCGATGGTCGAAGGCGGCCTGCTCACCGACGTCGTCGCGGCGCTGGCCGGCACCGACCCGGTCCTGGGCGGCGTGGACCGCTGACGGCGGCGGCACGATCTCTCCCGGGCAAAACCTCTCCACCCCCTTCGGCACGGGTCCGACACCGACGGTTCCCCGTGCGACCAACTGGAGCCTGCGGGTCGATGTCTCGCCGGTCTCCGGCGTCCCGGCTCACTACATCTTCTGCGTCGCGCTGGGCCTACCGGTTTCGTTGGTCTACTGAGCCGGTTTGAACGTGACGGTGACGGTGTCGTGCATGCGGTGAGACTGGGGGTCGCGCTTGCCAATGCCCGACAACGACAGGCCACATGGCGGCAGAACGGATCGGGGCCCTGACCGGGCTCGGAATGCGATGGACATAGCCACGACCACGAACGACGAGGGTCCGTCGGAGGATCCGGTTCCCCGTCGGGCCCGCGCGGACGAGGCCGTTGGGCGGTTTCAAGAATCCGACCCGGCGTGAGGTTCGTTGTCGCCCGCCCCGCCACCGCCCGGCGAGGCGATGCCGCGGCTGGGCCTCGGGACGGGGCGAGAACACGCCTCCGGCGCGGGACCTCCGCCCCGCGACGCCCCGAGCGAGATCCCGATGCCCACCCGGAAGTGAAACGGCTTCCAACTGATCAACAGGTGCGCGTACGCGCTCAGCCACGCCTTCAGCGCCCCCGAGGAGTACCGCACGTCCGCTTGGGACTGCCCACCCCGGCCCTGCGGGAACGCGTGATCCTGACACGCCACCGACCGGGCGGAGCCGCGCCGACCGAAGCTGACCGGAACTCTCCGACACATGACCGGATCGCCCCCAAGGCACCGCCCCGGCCGGCGGGCGTACGAGGGCGGGCACCGCGCGGCAAAGGCACCCGGAAGGCCACGATCACCCGCACTCGTCCGCCGCGGCCAAGGCCTCCAACGCGGCCCGCAGGCTCTCCCCGACCAGTTCGGCCCGGTTGAGTCGACGCACGGCGGCCAGTACGTGCGTGGAGTCGGTCCGCTGCCGTCCGCCGCCTCTGACCAGCCCGTCCCTGCCTTGCACGACCTGGGCCGCAAGGGGCTGTGGTACCCCGGGTGTTTGAGCCCCGGGGCACCACAGGAGGGGTCAGACGCCGAACGCGGCGGGGTACTGGATGGTTCCGGCGGGGACCGTGCGGGCGTTGTCGAGGGCCATGGCCATCATGGCCTCGTCCGGTACCTCGAAGGGTGCGCGGATACCGAATCGGGAGGCCGGTGTGAAGCCGAACCGCGGGTAGTAGTCGGCGTGTCCCAGGACGAGGACGAGGTTTTCGCCCATGGCCCGGGCGGCGTCGAGTGCGGCGCGGATGGCGGCGGAGCCGGCGCCGGTGCGCTGGGCCGAGGGCAGCACCGCGCAGGGTGCCAGGGCGAGAGCGGGCACGCCGTCGACGTGGCAGCGGGTGAGCAGCGCGTACCCGGTCGCGGTGCCGTCGGGGGCCGCGGTGACCATGGACAGTCCGTCGATCCACGCCTTCGGGTCGGCGCGCAGGGCGTCGACGATGTCGGCCTCCAGGGCGGTGGGGAAGGCCGCGAGGAGAATGTCGCGGATGGCGGAGATGTCATCGGTGGTCTCGGAACAGGCGGTCCAGGTGGTCATGGTTGTGTCCTCGGTGGTGTCGGGGGTGTGGTCGTGGGGGCGGAGGATGTAGACGGCGTAGTTGTAGTCGCCGCCGTGTTCGCGCCGCATGTCGATCTCTGTCCGGTGTGCGGCCAGGGCCTGCGGCATGCCGGGGTGCTGCGGGTCAGCTCGGTCCGTGCGCTGGGTGAGCGGCGTGTGGTACTCGTCCCACCAGTCGCTTTCCGGCAGCGACCGCTCGCGTGGAGACGGTAGCCGGCGGCCTGTGCGGCGTCGGTGTTCGCGGCTTGGGTGCGCAGCGGGTAGACCGCGTCCCGGTAGGCGCGCACTGAGGCAGCGGGGCTGGGCACGGTCCATTCGATTTCGGTGGCGACGAGGACGCCGCCCGGGGCGAGCAGGCGACGCCAGGCGCGCAGGGCGACGTCGAAGCCGACGGTGTAGACGGACTCCTCGGCCCAGATCACGTCGAAGCTGTGATCGGGGACGGGCAGTTGGTCCATCGAGCAGTTGACGACCGTGATCCGGTCGCCCGGGCCCCGGCGGGCCGCTTCGGCGACAAGGCTGTCCAGGTACGGCTGGTGCAGGTCGACCGCGGTCACGTGCGCGCCGGCTTCTTCGGCCAGCAGCAGTGTGGAGCGGCCGGGGCCGCAGCCCGCGTCGAGGACCCGCGGGTGCTCGGGCAGCGGTCCGGCCGTCTCCAGCGCGTGCCGTGTGGTGGCGTCCGAGCCCGGGCCCTGCCGTGGCAGGTCGTGATGCAGGGTGAAGAACGCCTGCGTCACCGGGTCGCCGCCGGGGGTGGGGGTGTCGTTGTCGTTCACTGCCGGTGCTCCCGGAACTGGTAGGTGGCGCGCAGGTGGCGCGTGATGTCCTTTCTGGTGGCCTCGCGTTCGGCGCGCAGCCGCGAGTCGGTGCGGGAAGCGGAGTAGGCGTTCTCCCGCAGCAGTCGGCGGTAACTGTCCAGACGGCGGTGGGGAATCTCGCCTGCCTCGACGGCGGCGAGCACCGCGCAGCCGGGTTCGTTCACGTGTGCGCAGTCCGTGAACCGGCATGCCTGTGCGAGGTGCTCGATCTCGGCGAAGGTCTGTTCCAGCCCGCTCTGGGCGTCGTGGAGACCGATCGCGCGCAGGCCGGGGGTGTCCAGCAGGACCCCGCCGCCGGGTAGCGGGAGCAGTTCCCGCCAGGAAGTGGTGTGTCGGCCCTTGCCGTCCACCTCGCGGACGGCGCCGGTGGCCAGCCGGTCCTTGCCCAGGAGCTGGTTGCCCAGGGTGGACTTGCCCGCTCCGGAAGGGCCGAGCAACACGATGGTGCCGTTCAGGACGGCGGTCAGGGTGTCCAGGCCTTGTCCGGTCACGGCGCTGGTGACCAGTACGTCCACACCGGCAGCAACCCCGGACACCTGCTCCTCGGCAAAGGGCAGGTCCGCGCATGCGTCGGCCTTGGTGAGCACCACGACCGGCTGGGCGCCGCTCTCCCATGCCAGGGCGAGCATGCGTTCGGTTCGACCGTGCTTGAGCGGCGCCGCGAGCGACACCGTCACCACGACGGTGTCGACGTTGGCGGCCAGGACCTGGCCGTGCGAGGTACGCGAAGAGGAAGAGCGCACCAGGGCGGTGCGACGTTCCAGCATCGCGTGCAGCACCGGCGCGCGGCCGGTGGTGACGGGGCGCAGTGCCGCCCAGTCTCCCGTGCACGGCGCCGACAACGGATCACCGTGATCGTGGGTGCCGGGAATTTCCGCACGGACGATTCCGGCGTCGGTGACTGCTTCGCACGAGCCGCGTTCGGCCCGCACGATGCGGGCGGGGATCAGTCCGGCGGCGCGATGGGGTGCGAAGGCGTGCTCACACGCCTCGTCCCAGCCGTAGTCCGCCAGGGAATACGGTTGAGCATGATGCCAAGAGGATTGAGACAACTTAGGGACCCTTGAAAAGGGACCCCGATCGGCACAGTGGATTGCCTTCCGCGAGCTGTCAGAGCTCTTGCGGGGGCATCGACGTCAGGTCAGACCGGGGCCCGGGACGTGAGGATGGTCCGGCGGGCACTGCACACGGCAGTGGCCTTGGCGACAGACATCAACTCACCTCCCAATTCTGGTCCCGCAGTGACCTGGTCGTCTCTGCGCCAGTGATGCTAGCACCTCCCTTCCCGGCTTCGGACAATGTCGGGAACGGAGGTGAGGCTCGGGCTCGGCGACCGCCCAGCTCTGCAAGTCGAGGTAGAACGTGCGGACCTTCAGCAGGACGCCGTCCATGTCGAGCCGCGGCCGGCCGCCGGGCAGGACGGAGATGGTCTCCTTCCACTGCTGGTAGGTCTCCTCGCTCAGCCGCAGATCGGCCTGATGGGGGTTGACCTTGTCGACGTTGCTCCAGAAGGTGCCGGGCAGGACGCACGACAGTTGGCGAAGCGAGGAGTGGTCCAGGTCGGCGGCCCGGCGCCGCAGGTATTCCACCAGCAGGTCGCGCACGTCGGTGTTGCGCGCAGATGTTGCCGGTCGACGAGCTCCTCGACGGTCTTCTGTCCGCCGACGAGCGCGGCCCGCAGCACGTGCGGAGCCGACGGCGGGAAGTGCCCCATCTAACGAGTAGTGCAGCAGCACCTCCGGCGTCAGGTCGGCCAGAGAGATCCCGAACACGGTCAGGGCCCACGCGACATCGAACAACGCGGTGCGCTGGGTCGAGGGAGAAGCGCCGGACGCTTCGACCGCGGCGTGGAACTTGTCCAGCAGGGGGTCCTTGGCCGCCAAAGTCGAGGGCGTAGTTCGGATACGTATGGCCGCGGAAGGCGTCCAGGCTCGGCCGGATCACCCGCAGGCAGAACAGTTGCCGCGTGCCCGCGATGAACAGCGTCCGCAGTTTCTTGTTCCCCCCGCCCAGGTCGCCGGGGTTGGTGCCGTACTCATCCAGTCCGGCCGCTTCCCATCGCTGCTGCCAGGTCTCGCCGCGGAACCGCTCCAAGTGGTCGAGGATCGTCGCCGTCCTGAGGTGGCGCACCCGGCGCCGGTCGCGGTCGTCATCGGCCCACGCGGTCGCGGCCGCGACCGCCACCCTGCTCACCGAGGCGCGCGGGAGATCACCGGCCGGCCGCGGTGGATTCGCGGGCGCGTCGGGCGGCGCGGGGTCGTTCAGATGGCGTTCGATGAACGCGTGGACGCGGGCCGACACGCAAGGAGCACGTGGGCGATCCCGGGGGCGGATCCAGGGCCGGCGCGGCCGCCGCCGGGTGCCACGATGGAGTGGAGGGGAGGGGCGTTTTCGCCCGGCGATTGGGGAAGGCGATCATGGGCCGCGAGTGTCACTTTCATTGCGAGCACGCCTCCGCGTCGCTCAACTCATGACGTCGAATCACACCCGACATCATCCCCAACTCAAGGCAGATTGAAGACACTTCCTAGTGGGGCGTGCCGTTCGGGGGTGGTGCGTGGTGCGGGTGGGCTTGAGAGGGTGTGGCCGGTGTAGTCCGGAGGTGAGCCGCCCAGGCGCGGTGACGGGCCCGCCGGGTCCGTCGCTCCTCGGCCTCGGCGAGCACCCTGGCCATGGCCTCCTTCCCGGCGTCGAACGGTTCCGGAGAGAAGCAGCCGCCGCAGGCCCGGACGTGCGCTTCCCAGTCGTCCTGCCAGAACTGCACCGTCCAGTCCGGCCACAGCTTCGGTACCTCGTATGCCCGCGGGCAGAAGGCGAGGGACCACCAGCCCATGCGGCGGCGTTCCGGGTCCAGGTGGATGCCGGAGTTCACGTGCAGGTGACACACTGCGTGCTCGGGGGCGTCCGCCATGCGGTCGAACAGGGAGGTGCCCTCGCGCACGGGGTGGTCGAAGGCGCCGGAGGCGACGTGGCAGTGGTCGGCACCGACCGTGACCACCACATCGCCCGGGTCCGGCCAGGCCAGGTCCTCGTCCTCGGGTGCGAGGAACGGGGCCACAAAGAGGGCGGATTCGGGGCGGCGGACGTACTCCGGATCCAGCCCGACGTACCCGCGCAGTTCGGCCGCGCCGTCGTACAGCCATTCGACTCTCCAGCCCTGCCATGCCGCCCGGATCAGTTCGAAGGTGGCAGCACGGTGCCGGAACTCGGTGCTCGGACCCTCCCAGGCGAAGAACAGCAGCACCTTCCGGCCGAGGTCGAGCAGTACCCCGCCCTGGGCCATGGTGTCGTCCAACCACCAGTCGTCCCGGCGGAGTTCGGGAAGCATGGCGCGTACGGCCCCCGGCCCTTCCAGCAGGTCGAGGTCGATCCCCACCGCCCAGCCGGTCCGGTACAGCTCGTGCGTGCCGTTCTCGCGGACCACGACGACGTTGGCTCTGTCTCCCATGGGGACAGGATGGCCGACCGCCGGCTGCAGAGCACCCGGATTTCCGGAGGCTCAGGCATGTGACCGTCCACGGAGCGAATTGGTGCCGTCTCCAGGGTGGGGTCGATTCGAGTGCCGCGCGTCGGGCCGGGACGACACGCGGCACCCGGCCACGCCAGACGAGATCACCGACGGCATCCGTGCGTCACGATCGAATTCACGAATCCTTGCGGGCCGGTCCGAGGGCCTGCCCGACGGACGATCCGATCGCCGTATCTCGTGGCCCGGTTCGCCGCGTTCCGAGCAGTGGTCGCATTGCCCACAGGGCTCGGTCCGCACCGTCGTCTCGCGGATCGTGCCCGGGCCGGCACCGTCGGGGCCCTGCTCGTCGGCGAACACGCGGGAGGCGAGCTGCGCTACCTCGACAAGGTCGGCACCGGCTTCGACGACCGCGCCCACTTGGGCGAACTCATGCGCGTGGCGGCCACCGACGCGTACCCCTTCCACCCTGTCCCCATCCCCGCCGTCCCGGGCGCGCCGTGGGCGCTCCCGCGGCTGGTCGGCGAGGTCAAGTACGCCACCCGCACCCGCACCGAACGCCTGCGCCACCCCTCCTGGCACCGCCTGCGTCCCGATCTCGCCCCCGACGACACCACCTTGTAGGCCCCGGCCTCGAGCGGGCTGATCCCCGTTGTCGTCGTGCTACAAGGCCCGCAGGACGCGCTCCGGCTCGACTGGAGCCATTCGCGCCCTCGCGACCGGTCACGCGCACCACGATCTCGAGATCCATCTCCGGGACGGCAGGGTGCCGGCCGGGGCCCTGGAGGATGCGCCGCAGGGCGCGACCGAACTCCCCACCGATCCGCCTCCGCCGCGGCTCGCGTGGAAAATGACCCACGACACCTCTGACGTCCGGTTCCCTCAGGCAGCGCGGTTCTGGTGGGGGCTTGTACGCCGGCTGCCCGAGCTCGCCTCGCGGCAGCCGGCCGGGAATTGGTGGTGGACCGCGGCGCGACGCACGGGCCGGCCGGTGGGCCGCACCCGCGACCGCGTGTCGCGGCCGTGAGGACCCTCGCCGGCCCTGCCGCCGGAGGCGACGATGCGGTGACGCCTGGGGGCGGTGGGCTGGGTGTGGGTGATGGTACGAGCCGGGGTGGCGCGGGTGTGGTGGATGATCCGGGCGGCGGTCTGATGGTGCGTCAACTCTTGCTGCCGCGCGGGTCTCCACGACGCCGGCCCGGGCGGCGCCGGCTACGGGCGGCAGCCGGGGACTTCGAGCGCTCCCGGAGAAGCATTTTTCCAGGTCCGCAGTGTGTGCCCCGATGTCACATGCGCACGTACTCCTCGGTGTCCTCGGCGAAGTCCTTCAATGCCTGGTCGGTGAGTGTGGGACGGGTCTGGGCGATGGCATGCAAGTAGTCCTCCGTGCCGATCGGCATGCCTTCCCCCTGGGCGACTTCGCGCTCGAAGGCGGTTTGGGAACCCTTGCGAGCGGCGAACTCGATATCGGCCGGCGTGAACATTGCGCTTGCCTCCACCAAACGGTGCAGGTCGACATGAATGGCGGCGGCCCCGAGGTAGCGCCGCCAGATCGCCGAACGGGCTTCCGGATCCGGTGGGCCGACGGGGATGACATAGTCGAAACGGCCGGGCCGAAGGAACGCCGGATCGAGGGAGCGGACGGAGTTCGTGGCGCAGATGAGGAGGCGGTCGTCGTGGTCGCGGAAGCCGGGGATCAGCTTGAGCAGTTCGTTGGTGACTCCGTGACTGGGGTCGGCAGCCGTACCGGATCGGACGGAGGCGATCTCCTCGACCTCGTCGATGAAGAGAACCACCGTCTCCAGCTCGCCCAGCTCGGTGAATGCCTCCCGCAGCGAGGTCGCCAGTCCCCCCTCCTGGGACGATGCAAGCCGGGAGGGGAAGAGTTCCACGAAGGGCCACTGCAGCCGTGAGGCGACCGCTTGGGCGAAGCTGGTCTTGCCGGTGCCCGGCGGCCCGAAGAGGATGACCGCTTTCGGCGGCCTCACTCCGTACTGCTGGGCCAGCACGGGCTGGGCCAGAGGCAGCACGATCCGCCGCTCGATGGCTCCTTTCTCCCGTTCCATTCCCGCCAGGCTGTCCCACAGACCCCCGGGAAGCATCCTTCCCCCGAGTTCCGCGAGGAGTCCTGCGTCGCTCGCGCCGAGGTGCTCGACCTTCTCGTAGAAGACGAGCCCGGTCCGGGAGCGGTAGCCGGAGTTGTCCAAGGCTGCGGTTCCCGTCGCCCCCGGTGTGAGGAGCGCGCCGATCCGGCGGACTCCCTGTGACCGCAGGCGCCGCTCAAGCTCGGCGATCAAGGAGCTCCCGATGCCGCGGTTGCGCCACGTCGCGGCCAGGGCCACCACCGTGATCCAGCCCCGCTCGCCGTAGGCCTGCGCCACGGCGACGCCGACCAGTTCGTCGCCGACCACCGCCACCACGGCCGGCCCCCCGGCTCGGGCTGCGGTCACGACCTCCGACATGGGGAAAACGGCAGGTGCCTCGTCCGCCTGCTGGTTGTGGTCCCAAATTTGTATGGCGCGGTCCAGATCATCGTCGCGGAAGTCCCGCAATCGCCACGTCGGCATCGCCACCACCTTCGCGAAAGGGCCACCCGCCGCTCCGCAGGCAGAGGGCGTGGTGCTCCCGGCAATGGATCCTTGCTTCATTCTCCGCGTGCGTGCCACCCATGCGCGCGTCGAGCGATCCGGTATGGAAGCTGCCGACGACGCCGGGCCGTGCACTTACGATCCTCAGCGCCGCCGCCATCGGCCACGACACCTGCTTCGGTCCAGCACCCCGTCGAACTCCAGGTCCTCGGGGCGGCCCTGGTGATCACCGAGGTGGCCGACGCATTTTGGGGGCGTCTGTCGCTGCGCCCGCCCCGCGAGGTACTGAACACCGCGACCCGCGTGGTCGAACTTCCCCTGGCCGGCGGAGAGGTGGCGATGCCCGTACCGATCCCCGACACCGAGGTCGACCGGGGCGGTGTCGCACTCAACCGGATGCTGGGGCACGTGGGCAACGCGCCGGCCCGCCGCCAGGCTCACTCGCGCCGATCCCGGACGTTCGCGCGCCTGTGGGTCGCGTGGCTCGTCATCAACGCGGACGGCAAGATCACTGACGCCGAGGGCCTGCTGTTCCAGCAGCTGACGCGGCTTGCCCGGGAACGGCATCAGGTCGATGACGAGCAACTCGCCAACCGGATCGTGCGCCCGAAGCGCGATCGACGCGGATCCCGGCCCTGCCCCGAACACCTGATCGGCGCCGCGACCCTCAACGTGCCGTTGCCCCGGCGCACGTATCTCGCGCCTCGTCGGGGTAGAAGTGTCGTCCGACCGTCACGCCCGCGACGCTAGCGGGCCCTTCGAAGGATCAGCACCACCGGCCGGGCGCGACCGTCGGGGCCCAGTGTTGCCGACAGGTGGCGGCGCCCCGCCGTGACACACGCGTCCCCGGGACGCTCGCGCCGGTCCACGGCCGTAATATTTTGTCCAGGAAAGTTCGACCGTGTGTGGGTGTCGGAAATGGGGGGAGGACGTGTCGCTGGGATCGGGTCGGCCTACAGGGGAGCGGTGTCGTTTCGATCGGTCGAGGCGAGCGACCCGTGGACGGTCTCCATGGCGAGGGAGGCCCGGGGATACCCGATATAGCCGGCCAGGAGCGTCATGAGGGCGGTGAGGGCGTCTTCGTCGAGCCCGTGCCGGCGGGCCAGTCGTAGGTGGGTGCCCAGGCGGTCTCCGGCAACGCCCTGGGCGGCCAGTGCGGTGATGATGGCGATGCTGCGGTCCCGGCCGTCGAGAGCGGGGTGCGACCACGCGGCTCCGCCGGCGGCCTGCAGCGCCTCCTCGGCGAAGGGCAGCCCGACGCGCGCGGAGAAAGCCGCGGGCACCTCCTGCTCGGGCACGTCGAAGATCCGGGCGTAGGCCGAGACACCGCGCTCTCGCCGACGGTCGGATTCCGGTGTCCCGGGACTGGCTGCACCCGGTTCGGTCCGTGTGCTCATGATGCGTTTTCCCTTCTGTTCACACTGCGGGCTCGGCGTGGGCGCGAGCCGCGCCCCGGCCCTCGCCGGCCGGGACGCGGTCGGGCGGAACGCCGACATGGGCCGGGGATCGGAGGTCGGTGCGGAGGTGCCGTGTGTGGTTCAGCCTGTTGTCGCGGCCTCGTAGAAAGTCCGGGCGGCGAAGCCGATCCACTCGGGCCGCTCCCAGGTGTTCCAGCGGATGCGGGCGTCCTTGTCGATCGCCTCCGCCGCCTCGTCGGCCGAGGCGCCGGCCGCTCGCAGGCGACCTGCCTCGTCCTGGATGTAGGTGAAGTAGTCGCGGACATCGCGGATCACCGACACATCGGTCACCTCGCCGTGGCCGGGCACGACGATCTCGGGATCGAGGGCGGCGAGCCGGTCGAGCACGGTGATCCAACGCCCGCCGTCGACGTCGGCGTCGTACGGCGGGAAGTACGGCGTGATCGGGAAGATGCGGGTCTCGAACAGGTCCCCGCCGAACAGCACGCGGTCGTCGATGAGCACGGTCTGGTCGGAGGCGGTGTGCGCCGGGCCGACGGTGCGCAGCACCGCCGTGCGGCCACCGAGGTCGATCTCGGCCCGGCCGTCGTAGGTGACGTCGGGGTCGACGAGGTCGACGCCCTCGAGTTCGGCCGCGATGTGCGGACCCAGCCCCTTGAACATGTCGAGGTAGGCGGAGCCCTTGCGGTGCAACTCGTCGCGCTGTCCCCGGTTGTAGACGATCGTCGCGGCGCCCTTGAATGCCTGCGCACCGAAGCCGTGCTCGGGGTGGAAGTGCGTAAGGGTCAGATACAGGCGCCGCCGACCGGCCAGGCGCCGGGCCTGCTCCAGAACGTATGCGCCGTTGCGGGGGCCGATACCGGTATCGACGACCAGCACGGCCTTCTCGCCCACGACGATGCCGACGTTCGGGACGAGTTCCACGCGCCGGTCGGGAATCACGAAGACGCCGTCGGAGACCTCGACCGGCTCGCCGGTCACGATCGGCGCCGGCGCGTCGCTCACGTCGGGCGCACCCTGCGCGGTCGGCTCGGTGCTCGCCGCACTCGACGACTGTTCGATGGCGCACATGACCCCGCTCCAATCTAATCAGCGTTCAGATGTCCGTCGAGCGTAACATCAATCTGAGCAACGTTAAGATCCAGGTCGTCATCGGCACCGACCGCAACGAACTACGCGATGGCCTGCGCGCGTTGGCCGAGGGGCAACAACACCCCACCACCATCACCGGAGAAACCACAGACGGAAAACTGGCGTTCCTGTTCACCGGGCAGGGCGCGCAACGGCTGGGGATGGGGATGGGGAGGGAACTGTACGACGCGGTCCTCGTGTTCGCCGAAGCACTGGACGCGGTCCTGGAACGCTTCGACACGCCCGTCCGCGAGGTGATGTGGGGAGAGGACGCCGACGCCCGCAACCTGACCGGAAACGCCCAACTCGCCCTCTTCGTCTTCGAGACCGCCCTGTATCGACTCCTCGAAAGCCTCGACGTACGACCCGACTACCTCGCCGGACACTCCCTCGGCGAGATCACCGCCGCCCACGCATCGGGCATCCTCACCCTCGACGACGCCTGCACCCTCGTCACAGCACGCGCCCGACTCATGCAAAGCCTCCCACCCGGCGGCACCATGACCACCCTCCGCGCCACCGAACACGAAGTACTACCCCACCTGAGCGAAGACCACGGCACAGTCGCCATCGCCGCCGTCAACACCGCAGACAGCCTCGTCATCTCCGGCACCACCGCGGCCGTCGACGCAATCACCGCCCGGTTCCTCGACTGCGCGCTGCCGCACCTCGGCGACGGCGCCTCAAGGCGCTCGGCTCCGGCGCGTTCGGGCCTACGGAGGGCTCCGGCCCGGAGTTCGGGCTGCGCTGCGTACTGGACGGCATCGGCGCCCGGGTCGCCGAACGCACGGGCGGGCGTACGGCCTGACCGGGACGTCCGCGCCGGCAACGGGGCACGACGGCCGCGCGACGCGGCCGTCTCCCGCCTTGTCCCGGCGCCCGCTCAATCCTCGGCGGCCGGCTTGGCCGGCAGCCCCCGGTCCACGTTCCGGTTGACGTTGAGTGGGAACTCCGCCAGGTGCCGTATGCGTCGCGGCACCATGCCTTCGGGCAACCTCTTGCGCAGCAGCCGCGCCGGCACCACCGGCGCGGTCTGCTCGCCGGTGTGCAAGACGGCCAGTTCGGTCGTGCCCTCGATACGCACCGGCACGGTGACCGCGTCCGTCACCCCGGGCAGCTCGCGCATCGCCTCGTCCACCTCGGCGAGTTCCACCCGCAGCCCGTGCACCTGGACCTGGACCTGGGAGTCCGAGCGGCCCAGATAGGCCAACTCCCCGTCGGGCAGCCGCCGGACCCGGTCGCCGGCGCGGTACCAGGTGCGGCCGTCCATCGCGACGAACCGCCCACGATCCTGCTCCGCGTCCAGGTAGCCCGGCGACATCTGCGCCCCCGGTGACGCATAACTCCCCCTCGTCTCACGCCGGTCGGCCGTCCGGGCCGAGCAGTACGCTGTCGTGGCCGTCGTGCACCCGGCCGATCGGCACCAGCCCGTTGACGGCCGACTCCCGGGTATGCGGCGAGTACCGGTGGCCGCTGACCGTGATGGTCAACTCGGTCGGCCCGTACAGGTTCTCCACCACACCGCCGGTGGCCCGCTGCCATTGCTCGGCGTCCGTGCACAGCAGCGCCTCGCCCGCGAAATAGCTCATTCGCAGGCCCGGCAGCGCGCCCGGCCGCAGCCCGCCCATCCGGCGGACCAGGGCGATCGCGCTCGGTGTGGAGAACCAGACCGTCAGGCCGGGCCGGGCCGCGAAGTCCGGCAGGGCGCCGAAGGCCGGGCCGGACACCACCTGGACGGCGGAGCCGGCCGCCCATGCGCCGAACATGTCGTCCGGTCTCGCGAGGCGTGGTGGACGGCTCGGTCGGCGTATCCACCGACCCTTTCGTCTCCGTCGGGTCGAGCGCCGGGACGTCGAGTCCGGTCGCCGCCGGCGCGGCCCGGCCCGGTCCGTCCACCACGACCGCCTCCACCCGGGCGCCCTCCGGCATCCAGCGGGTGCGCGGCGGCGGGAAGGGCGGGTCCATCGGCACCACGCAGGCCCCGCTGTACAGGCCGGCCAAAATGCCCGCGTACGCCGTCGTGCCCTTCTCCGCCAGTACGCCGATCACGCCCGGCGGCGCCTTCGTCCGGGCGGTGAGCAGCCCGGCCCAGCGGAGCGCGGTCTCGTGCAGTTCCTCGTAGCTGTGGGCGTGCCCGCCGAAGCGGACCGCCGGGCGCCGCGGCGACGATTCCCGGAAGGAACTCGGCAACGCCGCAGCCTACTCGACTGGGCGGTACATCACCGCGTCTCGGGCGCCCTTCGAGGCCGCGCCCGTTGCCTTGGTGAAGTTCGAATCACTATCGAATACCGCGATCCGAGGCGAAGTGTCTAGTAGAGATCGAACCAGAACGCTTCGATCCAGCGCGCTTGTCCGGTAGTACCGATCCAGTAGACATGCTCCCACGGCCAGCCGGCGGGCCATCCCTCATCGAAATACCGCTGGTCTCCACCTTGCCAACCGACATCACTTATATGGGCGGCCCCTTGGCTACTGCGCTCTGCAAGCTCTCCGGTGTCGAAGAATGCCAGCTCCTCCAAAGGCTGCAAAAGTGGAGTGTACATGATCACAGCTTTATCTGCATTGTTTTCGTCGTAACTCAGCGGGAATATCGATCCGTACCCGAAATCTCGCCAATGCCCCCGGATCCCCAGGTTCATGCCCGAGAATTCCGGTCCCGGAAGACTTCCCCAAAGCACCTGAACCGCGACAATCGGGTCAGCTTGTCCAGTTGTTCCCGCGAAGCCGCCCTCTGCGCTGTTGGAATAAATCCAGGGGCCCCAGGTGGAACTGCTTCTACTCAGTGCCCTGTACCATATGTGACCGAGCCCACCGCTTCGCATCGAAGGAATCGATGCTTCCTTCCGACGCAGTTCAGACATTGACTCCGTGGGCATCTCGACTCTCGCGCCACCCATTTGATCAGCGCTCTTGGGGACGACGAACTTCTCCCCACCGAGAACGACCGTTTTCGTGGTCTCGATAGCTGTCGTCTGGGCCGAGGCTGGGACGGCCGACCCGATGAACCCGATAACGGCAACTGCCAAAAAAGCGGGAAATCTTCGCATAAGAATACCTTTCGTGAACAAAAGTTAATTAATTAAGTCATCTACTTGCCGAATACGTCAAGGCTCATTTTCGGCCAAGAGCACCGGCTGTCCCGGCCCGCAAACTCGCGGCCGACGAGGTTCCAGCCGGAGGGTAACGGGCTGGGCATGATGACCAGTCGTTGGCACTGCACGGGCGCAGAATCGGCGGATGGCCATCGCAACGACAGCCGTCGGCGAGTCCTGAAGTCCCGTCGCTGCCTTACGTGCGTATCCGTTCGAAACCCGCTTCGCTTTCACCGACCTGAGCGACAAAGAGGCAACCGGGCGCATCACTGGCGCGGTGGCAGGGTGGGCAAAGGCGTCGAGCCAAAGGAGCAGATGGAAGGAGCCGAGGCCTTGCGCACCGCCCCGCGCTGTGGATTCGTGACGCCTGGGGGTGCTGGGTTGGCGTGTTGGGGGTGGTGTGGGCTGGGGTGTTGCGGGTTGGTTGAGAACATTCTGTGGTTGTTCGGGTGGAGTCGGGTGGAGTGGTGGGTGGTCTGGCCTGGGGATGTCTCGTATTTGTCGAGAATGCTCGGGTGTGTTGCACATACCCCGTCCGTCTATGAACCGCTCCGGGTTTGTCAGACTCGGGTGTGTGGCGATGACCTGCGGTTTTGGTTGTCCCTGGTAGTGCTTGGCCTCGTACCCACCGGTCAAGGGCGTGGTCGGTCCTCGGTCGCGGACAACTCGGTTCGTTGTGCGATCAGGCGTTGCCGAAGGTCGAGTTCGTCGGGTGCCGGCGGTTCTTCGGGACGCGCGATGCGCGCCCGGACGGGCAGGGGAATGTCGTCGTCGGCCCGCTGGGCGAAGTCGGCGTGCGCTATTTTCGTGCCCGCGGTGCTGGGCTCGACGGCCGGTCTGGTGGCCGCGGAGTGGATGCGGCGCCTGCTCTCCGGACACCCGCGTCCCGGGCAGCGGAACCGGTGACGTCATCGAAGGGGGTGGGGTCCATGCACCGCCTCCCGCCCGACCGATCGATCATCGGTCCTGTCCGGCCGGGCAGCGGGCGCCCGTGGCGTCATGGGCACTGTGACAGCCTGGCACCGCAGCGGGCACCCGGTGGAGGTGGAGGTCTGGGCGGCCCCCGTGCGGGCCCGGCCGCGCGGCGGGACCACGGTGCTGGTCTTCGCCGCCGAGGCCCGCGCCGCCCAGCGCATCCGCGGCTCCTGGGTGGTGTGGGACGGGCTGTTCGCCCGCTCCCCGGTCGGCATCGCCCTGTTCGACGCCAGGCTGCGGTTCCTGCGGGTCAACCCAGCCCTGGAGGCGATGAACGTCTGCCGGAGGCCGCCCACGTCGGCCGACGCTTGGCCGAAGTGCTGCCCGGGGTGAACGCCGCCGCCATGGAAACCGTCATGCGGAACGTCCTGGCAGACGGCCGGCCCGTCCTGGACATCCGCCGCACCGGCCGCACTCCGGCCACGCCGGATCAGGACCGGGTGTGGTCGTGCTCCTACACCCGCCTGGAAGACGCGGACGGCCGCCCGGTCGGGCTGGCCGTCTCCCTGATCGACATCACCGCCCAGCAGCAGGTCCAGCTGGACGCCGACGCCGCCCGGCGCCGCCTCGCCCTCGTGAATGCGGCCACCACCCGCATCGGCACCAGCCTGGATCTCGAGCGCACCGCCCAGGAGTTCGCCGACGTCACCGTCCCCGACCTCGCCGACCTTGTCACCGTCGACGTCATCGAAGCCCTCGCCACCGGGGACGAGGTCGGGGCCGGCCTGGTCGCCGGCGCCCGGCTGCGCCGTCTGGCCAAAGCCCCTGCCGGCATCGCCGTGGCCGACACCCTCGCCCCGCTGGGCCGCACCCTGACCTTTCCGCTCGCCGCCCCCTACACCCAGGCCCTCGCCGACCGCCGCGCCTTCGTCATTCCACGCCTCGACGAGCAGGCCATATCCCCTGCGGCCCGCCACTCCAAGGCCCCCGCCCGCCTGCTGAAGCAGGGCGTGCACTCGTTCATGATGGTGCCGCTGCTCGCCCGCGGAACGGTGCTGGGCCTTGCCACCTTCTACCGCTGCACCACACCCGAGCCGTTCACCGACGCCGACACCGACCTGGCCGGTGAACTGGTCGCCCGGGCCGCGGTCTGCATCGACAACGCACGCCACTACCACCGCGAACACGACACCGCCGTCATCCTGCAGCGCAGCATGCTGCCCCAGCACATCACCCCACCCGCGGGGATCGAGGTCGCCCACCGCTACCTCCCCGCGTCCGACGTCAACGAGGTCGGCGGCGACTGGTACGACGTGATCCCCCTGACCGGCGGATCCGCAGCCCTCGCCATTGGCGACGTCATGGGCCACGGGATCCAGGCCGCCGCCGTCATGGGCCGCCTCTCCGCGAGCGTGCGGGCCCTGGCCCGCCTCGACCTCGACCACGACGAGCTCTTCCACCAACTGCAGGCAGCCCTCGACGACCTCGCCGACCCCATGCTCGCCACTTTCCTCTACAGCGACCTCGACCCGGTCACCGGCGACTGCCGCATCACCTGCGCCGGCCACCCCCCACCCGCGCTGATCACCGCCGAGGGGACCGCCCGGCTGATCGACGTACCGCCCGGACTCCCGCTCGGCGTCGCCCCCACCCACTTCACCACCATCCACACCACCCTCGCCCCGGGCAGCGTGATCGTCCTGTACACCGACGGCCTCATCGAGGCCCGCGGCACCGACATCGACGACCGCCTCGCCGAGCTCACCCGGCTCCTCGCCCAGCCCGTCCCCACCCTCGACGCGCTGTGCGACAGACTCCTCACCCACCTGGTCCCGGCCTCCGCCGACGACGACATCGCCCTCCTGGTTGCCCGCCTGGCCGGCCCCCCGACCTCCACGAACACCCTCACGGGGTCCGCCGTAGGATCGCCGTAACCGCCCCACTACAGGGGGTCGGGCGGAGCCGACAGCACAAGAGGGACCGCCCTGCGGTTCATCGTGATCGGCCGCAAGGAGGACGCGAGCGGCAAGGCGGGCCACGGCGGTGGTGACGTCGTCGAGCGCGCGGCGGACGTCGTCGGTGAGCGCGCGGGCCCGGTCGACGGTCAGCGCCACGGCGGGCTCGCGGTCGCCGGCGGTGGGGGTCTCGTCCACGACGGCCTCCTCCCGGATCGGCCTCTCCCGTTCCACGATGCGCACCGGGCCGGCACACGGAGCCGGGAACGCCGCCGCCGGCGGCCAGTTCCGTCATCGGCTGACGCGTGCGCTCGGCCGGGTCCGCGTCCTCCTCGACCAACCGATCGGGGTCGTCGGCGTTGATTCGCCACACCACCCACGTGAAGTCCTGCCAGGCCAGTGGGTCATGCAACTCGGCCCGCCAGGTTGCCGGGGTTGCGGCTGGCCATGCCGGCGCGGGTTCCACATATTCGCCTCACGGCGTGTCGTGCGGGCTGTGCCCCACGACGGAGACGGGGAACGGCTCCGACCGCGCGTTGGTCGGAGCCGTTCCGGTAGACCCGGAGTGGGTCCGGGCCGGTGGCGGCGCCCTCCCCCGCGATGTGCGCCGGTGCGGGTGGGTTCAGTGATGGAGGATCCACCACACGAGCCATCCGCCGGCGGTGCTTCCGGCCCCGAGGCGATCCCGAGGACCGCCTGGGAGGCCGTCATCCGGGCGGCGCGCACGGCCAGGGCACGCATTAGAACACCTAGGCGCCTTGGGTCAGTGCGGGCAACGGCCTTGCGACGTCCGGGACTTCGGCGGATCGTGCCGCGGATGGTGTGCCCTTCCGGAGCCTGACCGGCATGCCGGGTACCGCCCGATGAGCTGCGCCCGATGCGCGGCAGCCCGCGCACCAGGTCACCCACCCGCCGCTCCGGGCGCCGACGCACGGGAGCGTGCCGGTCCTCGTGCAGGTTCGCGAGGAGCCGTCGCTCGCGGCGCGGCTGTCGGTCGGTCGGGCGACGGAAACGGTGTCGACCGCCTTCCGGGCCGGGCACCCGATGGGTATACGCGTGGATGCCGCCGAGTGGGAGTCGGTGTTCGGTGAGCGGCCACCGTTCTCGGCTCTACGAAGCCGTAGCGTCGCTGGAGGACATGGGATCGGCAGGCGAAGCGTGCACCGAAGGGCAGGGGCTGGGATGGCGTGGGTGCGTGGGTTGGCGGCCGTTGCGGCGGCGAGCGGTGCGGTGGCGGCCGGATATGTCGGCGTGGTGACCGGGGCGCTGCCGTTGGACGTCGGCGTGGGGCGGCGGACCCGGCCACTGGGACGGCAGACGGTCGACATCGACGCCCCGGCGGACGTCGTGTTCGACGTCGTGGCGCAACCGAACCTGGCCGGGCAACCCGCGCGATGCGGGAGAAGGTGCGCGTGCCGGAGCGCGGCACGGACATGGTGCTCGCGGCGCACGCGACCCCGGTGCCGGGCGGCCGGCTGACCGCGACGACGACGGAGACGGTCCGGTTCACCCGGCCGGATCGGGTCGGCTTCCGTCTGGTCCGAGGCCCGGTGCCCACGGTCGTCGAGTGACCGAGCCGCAGCCAAGGCACACCCGGCCGGCGTAAGAGGGCGAGCTGAGCACCGACTTGTGGGCGGCGGGCGCGTCGTGGGGCCGGGTGGTCGCCGCGCCGGGAAGCGGCTGTTGCGGGGTCGCCGGCGTCGGTCAAGCAGGAGGCCGAGCGGCGTACTTCGAACGCGTGGGACACCTCGCCGGCGAGGGATGGCGCGGGGCCGCCTGGTCGCCTGCGGCGCCCCTGCGGAGGTCTGCACGGCCCCGCTGCTGTCCGAGCTGTACGGCCACCGCGTGGATGTCATGCAACGCCCGGGCACCGACGAGCTGTTGGTCATGCCGACGCGCTGACCGCCGAAATCCGCACCCCGGTTCCGCATCCCGGTTCCGCATCCCCGTTCCGCATCCCCGTTCCACATCCCGGTTCCGCACTCGGGGCGGCAGGCGCCGGGAAAGCGGCGTAATGTCGTGCCGGTAAAGCCCGCGCGCCGAATTCCTCGCCCCGGAGAATGTCGACGCATTCCCCGCCGTCCCCCGGGCGGTCGCGAACAGGGCGCGACGGCCCACGCCGTCGCTCCGGGCGGCCGATCACGATCCTTTGCCGCGCACGAAATCGCCCGGTGGCGGGGGCGCCGGCCGGTAGCGGCCGAGTCGTCCCACACCACCGGGCGAGTAAAGCGGCACCGTCTCGAAGCGTCGACACCCGCACATCCCGACGCGTCGACTCGGTGTCGACCATCTCAAGCTCGGTTGACTCAAGCTCGGTCAACTCACGCTCGGCTAACTCAGACTCAGCGTGAGCGACCCCGAGTAGGTCCCCGGGCGTACGAACGCCGGGGTCGTCAACGTCAGGGCGGCGTCTGCCGAAACGCTGCCGCCCGCGGCTCGACCCTCGACCGGCGTCTGCGTGCACAACTGGGCCTGGGTCGCCCCGAGCGGCCCCGGAGTGCCGGGGGTGACCGTACCGGGCGCGCCGTCGGCCGCCGCGCACGCGGGGGTCCAGGCCACGCTCCCGGTCGGGAGCTTGTCAGTGCCGTTCTCGGCTGTCAGCTCCGACATCGTGCCGGTGAGCGACCACCCGAGGTCGGTCCCTCGGGCATCGACCACGGTGACCCGGTTGAGCGCGGCGTTCAGGCGCAGCGGTTTGCCGTCGATCGTCGCGCTGCCGAAGTCGATCCGGCCGCCGGCCTGGGACATCGTCAGGCCGCCGGGCTTGATCTGCCCACTGACCGACTGGGTCAGCTGAGCCGGGCCCTCGCCCACTGTGTACGGCGTCCGCATGCCGATCGCGGGGTTCCCGAACTCGTACGCCGCGACTGCGGCGGTGGCCGCGGCGGTCACCGTGAACGTCGCGGTGAACGAGCCGTTCGCGTCCGCGGTGGTGGTCACGGCGTCCTCCGTCGGCGCCCCGGGCTCGTCCTGGGGTTGGACGGTGATCTGGGCGTTCGGCGAGAACGCGGTACCGGTGACGGTCACCCGGGTGCCGACCGGACCGGTGTTCGGGCTCAGTACGAGCCCCCGCCCGCCGACCGGTACGGACACGACGGTCAGCGGCGCCTCCAGGGCCACCGATCCCGACGTGACCTTCAGGAGCGCCGCCGTACTGGGAACCGCGCCGGCGACGTGCACCCACCCCGACAGCACACCGTCGACGACCTTGACGTCGCTCGCGGCGATGGTCGAGTAGCCGTTGTCGCAGAATCCGCCGAACTCGGGGAAGCACATGGTCAACCCCACCGGACCGGCCGGCCAGTGCGCGCCGGACAGCGTGACCCGGGAGTTCGAGTCGACGGTGCTCGGCGTCGCGGTCAGCGTGGGCGCCTGACTGCCCTGCTCGACCGTGTACGACGCGACCACGCCGTTACCGGAGATCGGCACGCACGTCGCCGTCGCGAGCAGGTTTCCGCCGACGATGGTCTGCACCACGATCGACTTCAGGGTGAGGTCCACCGTGGACCCGGCCGCCGCGCCGACGATCGTCGTAGGCACGGTGAACGGGGGCGGCACGATGGGCGTGTTCACCTCGATCGGCGTCTCGAACGACGGTGGCGCCACCGAGAGATCCCCGGTCGTGCCGCCGGACATGGCGAACGTGTAGACGGACTTGATCGTCGCGAGCGGAATCGGGATCGGGCTGGTCGCCGGACTTCCACCCGCCACGACGTGCATCGAGGTGGCACCGTCGCCGTGCGTCGGGTCCAGGGTCACCTCGAACTGCTGCTGCCCCTCGGGGGCGCCGACCGGGGTCGTACACCGCATGACCGGGGTCACGGTGCTCGCGCCCGCCGACGGCGCGAGGGCGACCAGGCCGCCGCCGAGGGCCAGGGCGCCCGCCGCCACCGAGGCGGCCCAGCGATGGCGGGTCAATCTTCGGGATAGCCGTTTTGACACGTTGCTCCTTTGTGTGGACGGCCGGTGCGGACGACCTGTTCGGAGCCCGTCGGAAACGAAAGGCGTAGCGAACTATTCGCACATTTGGATCATCCGAAGTCAAGAGCGAAATGCGACCCGATTCATTCGACACGTGTCACCATGATCGAGATATACCCGGGAAACCGAATATTCTTTGCCGGTATGACTGATCGCGAATTGCGATCATGAATTGTCGATCTTGGATTTCACTGTCGGAAAATTGCGTTCCGATCCTGCTTGACGAAATCCGAAACTTCGGATTCACTCCAAATGCGCCGACAGGAACTTTTCCGCAGTATCTGTCGAAAGGGGCACGTCCATGTCACGATCCAAAGCCCTCGCGGCCGGCGCCGCCGTCTTCGCCGGCACCATGGCCGCGACCGTCGCACTCAGCGGCACGGCCACGGCCGGCGGCCCGTCCACCGCGAAGTACGACTGTCTGACCTCGATCGGGATCAGCTACACCGGCAAAACCGCGACGTTCACCACCAACGCGTCGCACCAGCTCTCGGCCACCATCGCGCTCGCGCCGCTGATCACCATCAACAACGGCGACCTCACGATCACCGCCAACCTCGGGGGTCCGAGCGGCACGGTCACCTTCAGCGGCACCGCCGGCACGTCCGGGCCCTTCGGTCCGGTCAACCTGGGTCCGCTGAACAAGACGGCGGGCACGATCTCCGCCGGTCAGGCCATGACCGTGATCCAGTCGGCCAGTCCGCCCAGCGCCACGAACTGGTCGGTCAAGCTGCACCACAATCCCAACAACGTCGACATCTGGTGTGTCGGCAAGAGTGCGTTCAGCCCGGCTTTGACCTACTGATCCACCAGCCCCGCCCTCGGCGCGGCGGGGGATCGACAGCAGGGGGTTCGACGCCGCGTCGATCGTCACGTTTGGGCCGGCCAGGCCCGGGGTGCCGTCGAACCCCCGTGCGCACGACCTCGCGACGTCCCGACTCCCGCCCGTCGGCCGCGCTCGCGATCACCCACCGCCGACTCCCACCCGTACGCCCTTGTCGACAGTACGGTCACGGCTGCCGTACACCGGGCCGCTCGGCCCCGCCCGGACGACAGCGTTCGAGGCCGGGTCATCCCGTGGTTCGAGTCCCCCTCGACTTCCTGTCGAGCCCAGACGGGATGGAGCGGGGATCCAGATCGATGGACATGTTCGCCGACGATCCGCCCAGCGCCTTCTTCGCGAGGCACGTGGAAGCGGGGCAACCGCTCCGCTCGAACTGCCGTGGCTTGACGTTGACAGGCAGTGCTGATTGCCGTCAGTCGCATCCCTGGTGATGACGTCGCTCTGGCGCTCGACTACCGCACGAGTCCGTCGGACCCTCGCATCGTCGGCAGTGACCTCCGGACGGATCCCCGTCTGTGCCAGTGGCGGGTCGTAGCACCCTCTTTCTCGTCTTTCGCCACAAGGCGAGGGGAACCCAATGGGCTTCCGCGAGGACACCGTGCAGACCGCCCACGGGGCCGCCCGCTACGGCCGGAGCGTCACGGCCTGCCCGTACGGTCGCGAGGATCTCCTGCGTACCGCGTGACTGCGCGGCTACCGGCAGGGCAGTGACCCCGCGCTGATTGGCGAAGAGGGTCACCCCCCTGGTCTCCGCTCACGCCTGGAGGCTGCTTCGGGCGCCGGGGGCGCCGTCGTGGCGTGTGCTGACCGTGGTTCCGGACGCGACTCCCGCAGCGGTTCCGGGCTTGCGCTGCTTTGACCGCATAGCGTGGTGGTCGTGTGGCAGAGCGAGGGATAGGGCGTCTGGACTACCACGGCGCGCCGACACCACCCGAACGAACCACCGACGTCCGCTCGGTCCCTTCCCGACACGAAGCACTCACACCGAACATCGACGACAGGATCGCTGTCGAACCCGCGGCCGCCGAAAAGCACCACGGAGTACCACACGCGCGAGCCCGCCGCCGAACCGAACGGGGACGGGGGCACCGACCATGCGCGTGCGGTTGAAGCACTCTCCCGTACTCCAACCCCCACAGGGGCGGGTGCGCGGCAGGTCGGTCAGCGGTCGACGCGGGTCCGGTCGGACCGGGGCGTCATGTCGATGAGGTGCCACGAAGGTTCCGGACAGGGGCCCGATAGGGTTGTCCTGTAAGGAATCGAGGAAAGCAGCCCGCTGACACCACCCGACACACTCACAGGTGCACAGCGACGGCGATCTTGCCGCGTGGACGTCCGCGGCCCTCGCCGACAGAGCCACCTTCCATCAGTGTGTGCGCCTGTGCGATGTCGGCCAGCGGTAGCACGGCGCCGATCACCGGCCGGAGTTTGCCCTGATCGACCAGCCGGCCGAGGGCCGCGAGCTTCGCCCGGCCGGGGCTGACGAAGAGGAAGTGGTAGGTCGCGTTCACGCCCCACGCAGCGAGCAGGTTCTGAGGTTCGGGGATGTCCACGATGGACACCACGCGGCCTCGGTCGGCGAGGACCTCCGGGCTGCGGGCGAGGGTGTCCCCACCCACCGTGTCCAGCACGACGTCCACCCCACCCAGCGCGCGGACCTGCGGCACGTAGTCACCGGCCGAGAAGTCGATCGCAATGTCGGCTCCCAGTCCGGTGACGAATTCGTGATCCCTTGCCCGCGCGGTGGTTACCACCTCGGCTCCCAGCGCGCCGGCGACCTGGACGGCGACCGAGCCGACCCCGCCCGCTCCCCCGTGCACCAAGACCCGTTCCCCGACCCGCACCCCGGCGCGTTCGACCAGCGCCTCCCACGCCGTCACGCCCACGAGCGCGAGACCGGCGGCCTCGACGTGCGACAACCGTGCGGGCTTGCGGGCGACCAAGGCCTGGTCGACCACGTGGAACTCGGCGTAGGTTCCCTGCCCGGCGAACATCGGCGCCAGGTACCAGACCTCGTCGCCCGGCTGGAAGTCGCCTGCCCCAGGGCCGGTCTCGACCACCACGCCGGACACGTCGTTGCCGATCACCGCGGGCAGCGCTACCTGGTCGCGGTAGTCGCCGCGCCGAGTCTGCAGGTCGAGAGGGTTCACGGACGTGGCCAGCACGCGCACCAACACCTGGCCGGGTCCGGGGGTGGGTATTGGCAGTTCTCGGGTGGCGAACGCGGTGTCCGCGTCACCGAAACGGACGAGTTCCACCACACGCATCGAAGTCGACATGCGATGATCTTAGATCGAGATATCGCGAATCGTCAATATGTATGTGCGATACGATCACCGCATGTTCTCGGAGGCGGAGTTGCTGGCTGTGTTCCGGGCGCTGTCCAACCCGACTCGCCGTCAGATGCTGGTGTGGCTCAAGGAGCCGATGAGTTTCCCCGGCCAGGAGCCCGACGACGTTGAGATCGGTGTCTGCGTGACCGACATCCAGCAGCGTACAGGTCTGGGGCAGTCAACCACCTCGCAGTACCTCGCGATACTGCGGCAAGCAGGGCTGGTGGTCGCCACCCGGCGGGGCAAGTGGACCTACTACCGCCGCGACGAGGCGAACATCGCCCGCCTCCTGGAGACCCTGCGCGAGGTGTTCTAGATCCAATGCCGTTCTGCCGCTTCCACGGGGCATCCCCGGAATACACCGCGGCCCTCACCCACCGGGCCCTCGGCGACACCCGCGACGCCGAAGCGGCCATGACCCGCAGCATGCGCCTGCGCCCCGGCGACGAACGCCGCCACCGCGCGGTCGCCGCCGGCATCCTCGCCGAGACCCGCCTCGACCTCGGCCACCTCGAAAACGCCTGCGCCGCCTGGGAACAGGTCCTCGACGACGCCGCCGACCTGCGCTGCGGACAACTCGACACCGCGATCGCGACCATGCGCGCCCCCGTTCGGCCCACACCCGCCACCCGGCCGCGGCCACCCTGCTCGCCCGCTCAAGCCGCCCGCGCGGCTGACCTCCACACGGGCATCGCGACCGGGTCGAGTCGTCGCCGACCTCGACCGAGACGGTGCGACATCGCAGGGGCGGCCGGTCGCCGGCGAAGCGCGAGGTCTACCGACTCCCGTGGAGGATCGGGGCTCCATCGGCGGTGCGCGCCCGGCTGCGCGTGCCGTCGTCGTCCAAATGCAATCGAGCACACGCTGGGCGAGGTGGACCCGTACGGGTCGGCCGAGGTGGAACCCCGGCCCGGACTCTCCCGGCCGGCGGAGCGTTGCACGTCCGGGCTGAGGTGATCGACTACGCCATCCACTCCGACAACATCCTGATCGAGCCTTCGGCTTCGGTGTGGCAACCCGGTGGGTCAAATCGGCGCCACTCCGGCCACGACCCACATGGCCGGCCTCGATATCACGCCCGCCGACGTCCTGGACATCGCCACCGGCCGAGGGCGTGCGTCTTTGGCCGACGTCCGCCCGTGAGCGGATCTTTGACCTCGAAGCCCTGCTGGGAGCGACGATGGCGCTCGGGTTCGTCGAGTGCGATCTTCGGTGTGCTCGGCGGACTCGCCGGGACGGGGCAGGCGTGACCGCGACAGCCCCGACCGGCCGCCTCACGCCCGCCCGCCGGCTCTGCCGCGGTGCCTTCGAATGCGTTCGCGAACTCTCGGGGTCCTCGAAACCCCGTGCGGATCCGGTCATCGATTTCTCGGGTACGTGAGCTGCCCTTCGAAGGGAGTTGGCGACGCGGAGGCGACAAGGGGCTGAATGCGATGGGCCGCGTCCCAGGACGGCCGTGGGACGGCGGACGTCAGGATCCTCCGGGACTGTCGACGGAGAGTTGCACGGACACTGCGGAGGGGGTTCTCGATATCCGCAGGGGCCCGTCGATCCCGACCACATCCACATCGGATTCGAATTCGACCGTCATCGAGCGGTTTCCGCAACCCATCCTGATGTGGGACGGCGACCCTGAGAGGGATCCCGCCGTCACCGTGTACGGCTCGAGCTGCGGAGGGTCGAGAAAATATTTGGTGGTGGTTTGGGCGTCGTCGATTTTCGGTCGTTGCACGCTCAGTGATGTGGGTCGGGGTCCCGGTTCCGAGGGTGGGTTCACTGCAAAAGCGGAGACTTCGCAGGAATCCCCCCTCACTCCGAGAGCCACGCGGTGATCGCCTGCGTGTACAACCGCAAGGACGGATGCTGTCGGACGACTCGGTAACGCATTCAGGGCCTGGATCTCCTGAACCGATGGCTGTGAACTCCGAGGAAGTGTGGAAAGGGGCCATCCCAGTGCCGTCCACGGAGACTTGGCGGGCTTTGATTCACCGGTGCACCCGGACAGGAACAGCACGACAGCCACCAAGGTTGCCGTCCGGCCTACTCCCGACCGAGCTCTGCTACGCCGGCGGCACCTACATTCGGTTCGCGTCATAGCAGTAGCCTAATGTAAATAAAGCATCTCATTTAGGGCTTTCCTGCAAATATGCGCTCCCAGGGAATCGACGACCAGAAGAATCAAATGTGCCCGTTCGCGCATCTTGACTGTGAAAGGCCCGCTTCGGCACGCCGGGTCCGCGCTTCCCCGAGGGCGGGAGCCGTGCACTACGCCGGGGCCGACATCCGGCCCGTTACCCTCCAAGGACGGCCATGGGCTTGATGGCTTCTTGGCGGGCCCTGCGAACAGCATCGGGCGTGGACGGTCGGCGCGATCGGCCTGCGCCGGATCAAGATGCTCGAAGCACAGGGAATGGTGTGGAACACCGAGGACCGCCCACGCCCAACGCACCCCGAACGCGGACGACTTCCAGTGAGCACCACCGGTCCCCGTCCCCGCCACCGCAAGGCCTTCTCCCCGAACATGCTCCTGAAGTGCGGCCCCGCGCCGAAGGCGCATCAAAGGTGCGTGAAGGGTGCGTGGTGGGTGCGTGGAACGTGCACGGCACGGCCGAGTGGTAACGCGCGGGGACGTCCGGCGGCCGGGTCCGGTGCGCGACCGGGGTCCGGTGACGTCGTTGAATCCGCGTGACACCTTCTCGCCCCGCCCCCTCGTCACCGTCGCCGTTGCCGTCTGCCACCTGTGTGAGGAGCCGACCCCGGGCAACAACGGGCCGGCCGCAATCCTGCGGCCGGCCCACGGTGCGTCCCGGCCGGTACGGCTGTGCGCGCGCTGCCGAAAGATCCGGCCCGGCCGGGCAAGCGGCGAACTCGTCGCCGACGACCGGACCTGGGCGATCGTCGAACGCGAGGTCGCCGCGCTGAGAAGCGACTGCGAGGCAGGCCGGTGGATGCCCTACCGCGCCGAACTCCACCGGGCACAAAACCTGCGCGCGACCACCTGGACGCAAAGCGCCGTCGAGCACGCCCTGCGCGACGCCGGACCCCACGTCCGCACCGGACGCCTGGTCCGCGTCGTCGAACCCCTACCGCGCCCCGGCGTCGAGCCGGGCCGTCAGCCAGCTTGGCACGCCCAGGAGGGTGCGTACGACCTGATCACTGCCGGGGATGAACGGCTACCACGTGTGCGACGCGCTCCGGGCGGCCGGGAACGATGTGCCGATCCTGATGCTCACCGCAAAAGACGGCGAGTACGACGAGGCCGAGGGGCTCGACACCGGCGCCGATGACTATCTGACCAAGCCGTTCTCGTATGTGGTGCTGGTGGCGCGAGTGCGGGCGCTGCTGCGCCGCGGCGGGCCCACCGCCTCACCGGTTCTGCGGATCGGCCGGCTGTCGCTGCACCGTGGCGCCCGGCGGGTGGAGCGGGACGGCGGCGAAATCGCGCTGACCGCCATGGAGTTCTCCGTGCTGGAGCATCTGGCACTCCGGCCGGGGGACGTCATCTCCAAGGCCGAGATCCTGGAGCACGTCTGGGACTTCGCCTATGGCGGCGACCCCAACATGGTCGAGGTGTACATCAGCGCTCTGCGCCGCAAGCTGGGCGCCGACCTGATCGAGACGGTACGGGGAGCGGGGTGCCGGCTCCGTGGGTGAGGTCTTCGGTTTCGCGGGTGGGGTGTTCGGTCTCGTGGGTGGGGTGTTCGGTTTCGTGGGCAGGGTCTTCGGCTCCGTTCGGGCGCGGGCGGCGCTGGGCGCGACCGTGGTGGTGGCCGTGGCGCTGGCGGCCGTGGGTATCGCGGTGCTCGCGCGGTGCTGCGGGGCAATCTGGCTGACCGGGCCGAGATCGATGCCGGGGCCGCCGCCCGGGCGGTCGCGTCGAAGGTCACCAGCGGGGCGGAGGACAGCGGCGGTTCGGCGCGGATCGACGGCAACACCGAGGACTACCAGTGGGCCACCGCACACGCCACCGCCGCCCGCCGCGAGGACGTGACCGTCTACGCGGGCACCTCCCTGGCGACCGCGCGGCGCGCGGTCGCCACCGTGCGACAGGCGATGCTGATCGGACTGCCGCTGCTCCTGGTGGTCGTGGCCGAGGTGACCTGGCTGGTGACCCGGCGCGCGCTGCGGCCGGTGGAGGGGATCCGCCGGGAGATGGCCGCCATCACCGCGAGCAGGGATCTGTCCCGTCGGGTGCCGGAGCCCACCTCGCACGACGAAGTGGCGGCGCTGGCCCGGACGACCAACGAGAGGCTCGCGGCGCTGGAGGCGTCGGTCGAGCGGCAGCGGACGTTCGTCGTGGACGCCTCCCATGAACTGCGCTCCCCGGTGGCCTCGCTTCGCACCCAACTGGAGGTGGGCGCCGCCCATCCGGAACTGCTGGACGTGGCAGGCGCGGTGGAGGACGTGGTGCGGCTCCAGCGGCCGGCCACCGATCTGCTGCTAAGGCCGTCGGCCACTGGGGCGGCCGGTATCTGTGGCAGTTGGCGGACGCGGACGCCCTCTTGGTGGCCTGGTAGGACCGCCCGTACGCCGCGAAGGCCCCGACGCCGTCCGGGCTGGGCGGCGTCGGGGTCTTCGCGGAGTACGCCGGAGACCCGGCGCCCCTTTCGCGCGTGCGCCCCCGCGCTGATCTTGGTGACCGGTGCGCGCCCATGCCACGCCGACTCTGCCGAGCGGCCGCCTGCCCTCGACTGCGGCCAACCACGACCCTGGGACTGCTCGCAGAAGGTCAGGTGACTTCCCAGGCCGCCTCGATCATCTGGAAGATCTCGTCCACTGCGGCCTGCGGGTCGGCCGCCTCGCGGGCCAGCGAATAGGCGTCGATCACGAACCTCGCGATCGTCCGACAAGCCGTCGTGGTCCGTGACAGGTCGGGATCGGCGGCGAGGGCCGTGGCCAGCGAGTCCGCATGGCGCAGCCGCATCGACTCCTCGTACTCCCGCAGGGCGCGTGACTCGTCGATCATGCGGTAGATCGGGGCGGTGCCGTCCGCTGTGCAGTGCCGGAGCATGGCCTGGATCTCGCGGCGCAGCGCGGGGATGAGCGGTTCGTGCGGTGCGCGGTTGGTGACCGCCTGCGTGAGGCGTTGTTCGAAGTTGTCGTCCTGCTCGAACACCAGGGCCTCTTTGGAGGCGAAGTGGGAGAAGAGCGTGGTGACGGCCACGTCGGCCTCGGCGGCCACGTCGCGGATGCCCACCGCGTCGTATCCGCGTTCCAGGAAGAGCCGCAGGGCGGCATCGGCGATCTTCTGGCGGGTGGCGGCCTTCTTGCGTTCGCGGCGCCCGGTCGGCACGGTCGGCACGGTCATGCAGCTGACACTACCAAATCCAACGGCGTAACGGTTTCTAAACAACAACCGTTAGTGTTACGGTCGACCGCATGAAGAAAGTGAGCTTCGCCGAGTTCGGCGATCCGGACGTACTGCAACTCATCGACGCCGAGGAACCTCACGCGGGCCCCGGCCACATACGCATCGCCGTACGGGCGGCGGGCGTGAACCCCGTCGACTGGCGGATCCGTGAAGGGCAGATCCTCGGTGCCCATCCGACCGAGTTGCCCTCCGGCGTCGGGCTGGACGCCTCCGGGGTGGTGGACGAGGTCGGCGAGGGCGTCGAAGGGGTCGAGGTCGGCGACCACGTGTTCGGCGAAGGTTCGAGCACCTATGCCGAGTTCGCCGTACTGTCGGCCTGGGCGCGGATGCCCGAGGGCCTCACGTTCGAAGAGGCCGCCGGGTACCCCTCCGTGGTGGAGACCGCTCTGCGCATCATCCGCGAGGTCGGCGTGCAGCCCGGGCAGACGTTGCTGGCCGGCGGCGCGTCCGGGGGAGTCGGATCGGCGGTGCTGCAGATCGCCCGCGACCGGGGCATCACGGTGATCGGCACGGCCGGGGCCGCGAACCAGGACTATCTACGCAGCCTGGGTGCCCTCGCCACGACGTACGGCGAGGGCTGGGTCGAGCGGGTGCGCCGGCTCGGCCGTGTCGACGCGGCTCTCGATCTGGCCGGCTCGGGCGTGATCCGCGAGCTCGTCGAGCTGACCGGGGATCCGCAGAAGGTGATCTCCATCGCCGATCTCGATGCGCCTGAGTTCGGTGTGCGATTCTCCGGCGTGGCCGGCAGCGTGCCGGACGCGCTCGGCGAGGCCGTCGACCTCATCTCGCGAGGAAAGCTCCACATCCCGATCGAGAAGTCGTACACGCTCGCCGAGGCCGCGGCGGCGCACATCGACAGCCGAGCCGGTCACACGCGGGGGCGCCGCGTCATCGTCGTCTGAGCCGTTCCTGCGCGGTTGCACTGCCCGGCAAGCTGCCTTCCTTCCTGCCGATCCTGCCGGGGCCCACCCGGCAGGTGTGCGACACGCAAGATTCCCATGCACACTCCCGTCAAGATCATCGGCGTCGGACTCGGCGGCCTCGTCCTGCACCTCGACGGCGATCCCTGTCACGGTCTACGAGGCGAATGAATTCCCGACGGCGCGTTCGCAGGGCGGGATGCTCGACATCCACGACCCAACGGTCAGCTCGCGCTCGAGGCTGCCGGTCCGATGGACGAGCTCCGCGGCCTCATCCCGGAGGACCGCCAAGCGACATGACTCCACCGAAGTCGCCCACAACCCCACCCCAAGCGGGAATCCGACAATGCCGCAGAGGTGAGCAGCAGCAAGCTCTCCTGCCGCACGACTTGCTCATGTATACGGAGGTTGCCCGTGTTTGCCGTGCAATACCACCGCTACGGCGGTTCCGAAGTCCTCTGCATGGAGGAGGTCGAAGAGCCGCACGCCGGGCCCGGTCAGGTCCGCGTCGAGGTGCGTGCCACCGGCGTCACCCCGGTTGACTGGTACCTGCGTTCAGGGATGCTGCGAGACATCGCCACCCTGGACTTCCCCCACATCCCCGGCATGGATGCCGCTGGGATAGTCGACGAGGTGGGAGAGGGAGTGACCGGCACCACCGTGGGAGACGAGGTCTTCGGCCTCGTCCCCTTCGTGGACAAGGGAGGCGCCGCAGCCCAGTACGCCGTGCTGGAGGCATGGGCACCCAAGCCCCGGTCGTGGTCTTTCGAGGAAGCGGGCGGCGCCGCAGGCAACATCGACACCGCCACGCGTGTACTGGAGGCCCTGGAAGCCGCCGAGGGCATGACCCTGCTGATCGAGGGTGCCGCCGGAGGCGTCGGCACCATCACCGCGCAACTCGCCCAGGCCCGCGGCCTCACCGTGATCGGCACCGCGAGCCAAGGCAACCACGGCTTCCTCGACCAGCTCGGCGTCGTACCGGTCACCTACGGGGCGGGGCTGGCCGATCGCCTTGCCCCACTGGCTCCGCGCGGCGTCGACGTGGTTCTGGACGCGGCCGGTAAGGGCTCTCTTGTCGAACTGGTGGCCATCGCCGGCGATCCGCACCGCGTGGTGACCATCGCGGACTTCGACGCCGACCGACACGGAGTGCGGTTCTCCCGCTCCGAAGCAGGGGAGTCGCCGGGCTGGGAAGGACTGCCACTGGCGGCCGATCTCGCCGACCACGGCCGCCTCACCGTCCCGTTGCACGCCGTGTTCCCACTGAAAGAGGCCGCCACGGCTCACGACGTCAGCGCCACCGGCCACGCACGCGGCAAGATTGTCATCACCGTGCCCTGACAGCCGCGGGCCCGGTCGCACTCGCCGCCTACCGCCCGGGGACCGGGTACCGACCGCCGGCCCACGAAGTTCTTCTCTCCGGCCAGGACCTGTTCGGCATGGGCCGGGCTTGGATCTGTTCGGCATGGGCCGGGCTTGGATCTGTTCGGCATGGGCCAGCTCGCCGGACCCGACGACGAGAACTCCTGCGGCCGGGCCGCCTGACGTTGGCGCGCCTGCGGCGGCGGTGAGGTGGTCTGCCTTCCGCTCTCGGCTACCCTCCCGGCCATGGATCTCAAGGCACTCGGCTATTGGCGGTCGAGCGACAGTCCGCGGCTCCCGGACCCCGCGAACCTGGTCGACACGACGTGGGACGGCGCGGAGCGGGCCTTGGTCGTCGATTATCTGGATCGCGGCCAGATCGGCCGTCGTTTCATGGGCATTACACGCTGCCGCATCTGCGATGCCCCGAACGGCGGCGCTGAGAAGACGGACGGTGTGTTCGTCTGGCCCAACGGGCTCGCGCACTACCTCGAGGAGCACGGCGTCCGGCTTCCGCACGAGTTCGTCGCGCACGTTCTGCGCCGCAGCGAGGAGCTGGACCACCCGACCATCGACCGCACATGGTGGGCCGGCCAAACCGCCCGGGACTGACGCCCGGGTCCGGTCGACGGCGGTGTAGGGGTCGAACGTCTGCGTGCCCACCCCGCCCTCCCCCGGTGGGTCGGCGGCGAGGCCGCGCTTCGAAGTATTGCCGCCGCGCGTTACGGCGTTGTGAGGTGCGCGGGCCGCCGGGGGGTGGTGTGGGTAGTCGCGTTCTCGAAAGTTCCGGAGCCGGCCAGGGGCGGGCCCGGGCCAAGGGGACGCGGTGCCGGCCGGTGGCGATGTCCGTGGCTCCGCGCACCTGCCCGGTCGTGACCGTGGCGCCCTTGACCTCCCCGGTGGCGATAGCGACAAGGCCGGGTCCAGCGCGCCACGGCCGCGTGCCTGAACAGTCACGCACGACGCCCCCCACCAGGGCGTGACCGCATTCGGCCTCGACCTCCCCCACGAGCTCGTCGTCCACGGCCTGCTCACGCCGCCGGACCGGGCGAGGGACTGCCCGTCCCGCGCAGAGCACGAGGCGGGGACAATCTCCGGATACGCGCAACGCGGGCCGGTCGGCGCCGAGCCGGTCTACAAGGCCGTCCTGTTCGATCGCGACGTCTACGACGGCATCCACGCACGCGCCTCCGTCCTCGCGCACACCCTGGGCCGGCTGAACTGGCTGGAGCACTCGAACATGACGGTCGTCGTCGCGGTCACCGTCGCCTACCTCCAAGCCTCCGGCAGACCGGTCGAACCGGGACCCGCAGGAATCACCCGACTCGTGGACGAACCGCGCCGCGAAGACCGCAGCGCCCACTGCGTCGCCGTGCTCTTCCGCTCCTGGCCCGTCCGACCCATCCCTACACCCAGCCGCGCCGCGCCGCCTGCACCCCGGCCTGGAACCGGTTCTCCGCGCCCAACTCGTCGAGGAGCACCCGCATTCGCCGCCGCAGGCTCCGGGTGCTGGTGCCCAACTGCCGGGCGATCGTCTCGTCCTTGAGTCCGGACAGCAGCAGGTTCAGGATCCGCCGGTCCTCCGCGTCGAGTGGGTCGCACTCCTCGGGGCCGGCGGCGGTGAGTGGGACTGCTTGTGTCCAAAGCCGTTCGAACAGGGTAACCAGGGCGTCGACGAGGGTGGTGCCCCGGATGACGACGCTGCGGGTGATGGGCGAGTCGAGGTGCAGGGGCAGCAGGGCGATCCGGCGATCGGCGACGGACATCTTCAGCGGGATGCCGGCGAGGACCCGGGCCTCTTCGCCGGCCTGCGACAGGCCGGTCACGTCGTCCAGGTTGCCGGGTATCTCGAACGACTCGGGGGCGTAGATCGTGCGGTACCGGACCCCACGGCCCAGGAGGGTGTGTTGGAGCGGGTTGCCGTGGGCGAGGACGTACGGCGGCCGGTCCAGGCTCATGAGCTCCTCGGTGGCCTCCTGCTGGAGCCGGGCGAACCACCGGCCGAGCTCGTCGGCGCTGGTCAGCAATTCGACGCCCTCGCCGGGGCGGGCAACCTCGCCGAGCGCGCGGTAGACGGCCTCGAGTTCGGCGGCCGTCTCGGTGACCCTGCCGAGATCGGCGTGGGCGTTGCGGACCAGGGCGGCGAGGGCGGCGGTGGGGCTGACGGCCGCCCACCGGGTGGGGCGGCCCGAGAGTCGGCTGACCAGACCGTGGCCGCGCAGCCGGGCGAGGGCCGAATGCAGCCTCTCGGCGCCCGAGCCGGTGCGCTCCGCCAAGTCGCGCACGGTGACCGGCGGTCCGGCCAGAACGGTGCGGTAGACCCGCTCGTCGAAGGGCGCGACCCCGACGGCACCGAACACGAGTTCGTCATTTTCCATGGCGAGCGAGCATGGCCGATTCCGGCGCCGGCCGCAATCGGACACCGGCCACACCTGGCCGGCCGTCGGGAGCCGCGACTACAAAGAGCACACCACCGGCCCCATGGGAGACGGAATGTTCAACGCACAGCATTCACGGTCGGGTTCAGCGAAGCTGTCCCGGCACCGACTATTCCTGATCGCAGCGGTGGCCTTCGGCACCGTGTTCGGCGCGTTCGGCGCGGTGCCCGCCGGAGCGGAACCAGTGGCCCCCGCCGACACGCCGACGTCCCTCGCCACCCGGGGCAACGAGTGGCGGCAGGTCGGCCCGAACGGCAACGGCGGCAAACTGGCATTCACCCCCGCCCGGCCCGAACGGGCCTACGTGCAGACCCCGATCGGCAACGTCGTCTTCCGATCCGACGACCGGGGCACCACCTGGCAGCAGAGCAACGAACTGCCCGTGAACGCCACGGACGCCGGCGGCGTCGCGGCCAGCCCGCTCCGGCCCGACGTGGTGTTCGCCGGCGGCCTGGAGCGGGACCCCTGGCGCGGGTACGTGCTGCGCAGCACCGACGCCGGCAAGACGTTCACCCAAGTGCTGGACACCCCGGGTCGGGTCAGCGGCGTCGTGTTCGACCCGACCGGCGCGCGGCTGTATGCCACAGGCGACGACGGTGTGCGCGTCACCACCGATTACGGCAACACCTGGCTGCTGCTGCCCGATTCCCCCGCCGACGCCCGGAACCCGAAGTTCGCCGGCGCCGACCTGTACTTCACGTCCGGCGCCGATGTCTGGGTGCTCCGCCAGGGCGCGCGGACCCCGGTGAAGCTGCCCCGCCCCGGCTCGACCGGCGCGGGTGTCGATCAGTTCACCGGTACCGGTGGCACCCTGGTCGCCAGGGGTGACCTGGGGGTCGCGCACGTCTCCACCGACCGGGGCGCGCACTGGCGGGCGCTGCGCGGGCCGTGGGGCACCGACGTGGTGGTCCTGGCCGCGATCGTGGACGGTTCGGGCCGGTTGCACATCCAGGTCAACCAATCCACCGGCGAGATGCAGCAATGGGGCAGCCGCGACAACGGCCGCACCTGGCACGCCGAGGCGGGCCTGGCCCGCATCGACATGTACGAGACCACCGGCACCTTCCCCGGACGGCCCGGCACGGACGTGATCTCGGCCGGTGCGGGCATCTACACCACCGACGACCACCAGTCCTTCCGCCGGATCGGGGTGCCCGGCTCCGAAGTGTTGTCGCTGACCGTCGCCCAGGGCAGGTCGGGCCCGGCGATCGTCGCGGGCACCATGACCGGCAGCTACCAGTCGTCCGCGCCACTGAAGGACCGGCTGCCGCGCGGGTACCAGGAATGGGGTTTCTCCGGCACCGCGCCGCACACCTTCGGCAACCGGATCGACGGCCTGGCCACCGATCCGTCGAACCCTTCGACGGTGTACCGGGTACGCAACACCTGCAACTCCGATCAACCGTGCTTCTACCTGGAGAAGTCGACCGACGCGGGCCTGCGATGGACCATCATCCAGACCGCCGTGCCGGGCAAGGCACTCGGCATCACGGTCAGCCCCGCCGACCCGAAGCGGCTGTACATCGCCACCCACTCGCCGTCGGCCGTGTACACCAGCAACGACGGCGGTGAGTCCCTCGTCCAGAACGCGCACGACGACCTGAAGGGCTTCACCAGCGTCGCCGTCGACCGGGTCAACCCCGACAGCGCCTGGCTCGGCGGCCCGGACGGGCTGTTCCGCACCACCGACGGCGGCGTCACCCTGAACAAGGTGCTCGACGGCTGGGTGAGCGCGATCGCGCTGAACCCGCGCACCCCGGGCCACGCGGTCATCGCCGCGAAGGACGCGATCTATGTGACCACCGACGACGGCAAGCACCTGACGAAGGTGGCCGCCGACCTGACCGGCTACCTGAGCTCGCTGGCGTTCACCCCGGACGGCTCGACGGTGTTCGCGGGATCGCACGAATACCACACCCCGGCGCTCGGGGTGCTACGCAGCACCGACGGCGGCCGGACCTGGGGCTCGATCACCAGGAACCTGCCGGAGCCGTCGGTGTCGTCGCTGACCGTGTCGGCCGACGGCCGGTGGCTGTTCGCGGGGACGACGTACGGGAGCGTGCACCGACTGGCGGTGTGACCCCACACCAGGCGCGCCGCCCCTGTCCGAACGCCCGGACAGGGGCGGCGTCGTGGGTGGCGACCGTGGCCCGGCGCGGCTGCGCGCCACGGGGCGAGCCAGGTGAGGGCGGCGGCCACCAGTGTCTCGACACCGGTCGTCAGGGTGGGAGCACGGGCGCGAAGTACCGGGAGTGGTTGGTGGGATGCTTTGCGCGATCCGGTCCGCAGCCTGCGCTTCCGCGTAGGCGGCCGGGTCGGTTCCGCGGACGAACCAATACGCGGCGGGTAAGCCCTCCGGCTCGACGACTCGTTCTGCGCTGGACCACGCCCCGCGGTGGCGCGCGGCCAGCTCCGCAGGCGTCTATCCGGCGCTGAGCCTTGCGACCGTGCTCGCCCTGGTCGTTCTGTCGAACGTCGCGCCCGGGCAGGTCACTCCCCAGGCATGGATCCGCGGGGTCATCGTCGCGGCGACATCGATCCTCAGCTTCGTTTTCGCCACGCGCGCCGTCGGCGGAGACGCCCGCGCCGTGCTCCGTCTGCGGATCGTCGTCGCGCTCCCGCTGGCCGCGTTTCTCGGAGTGCTGTTCTTCCTGCCGCTGCCCGCGTGGATGATCGGCGAGCAGGCCGCGTGCGGGTCCTTGCTCCTGGCCACAGCAGTGCTGATCTTCCGCCCCATGTCGGACTGAGAGCGCGGAAAACCGGGCCGCGGGCTCGGCCACCGACCCTCGCGTACGTAGGGGCGCAGGAGGCACGACCGGCGCCTCCGAAACGGGGCGCGCGGCATCCCCGGGTTGTGAAACCGTGTTCGCACCACCCGCCGTTCACACACGCGTTTCCGATTGCCTCGCGCGGAGGAGACGCTTCTACGACCAACCGTAGGGACGGTCACGTCCCGCCGTTCATGGGCGACCTCGCCCGTGGTTCTCGCCCAACTCCCGTCCGGGACCGACGAGATCACCGGTGGCGAATTCGCCTCCGGGGACGACCGGATCCTGTCGTCGCCGACAGCGGCGTCGTGCGGTTTTGGCAGGTCCGCAGGCGCGTCGCGGCCGCGCGGGTGCGCGGCACGGTGCCCGGCCGACCCGGGGACCCCCAAACCCGGGCGCGAGCGGCCCAGTTCCTCATTTGGCCGCCGCAGCCGGGCGCCCATTCGGCTGCCGGGCCGCCGGCGGCCTCACCGGGCATTCCTTTCCCTCGGCCCCCACGCCGAGGGCGCGCCGCCGCGGGTTCACAGAGCGGCTCGGTACTCGCTTCAATGCCTCATGCGGCGATTCAGCGGCATGACCGAGGCGCGGTCGGGAGTGGGCCCGCACATCGAGTGGCGCGTGACCCGTTGACAGGTACACAACCGAGGCCTAGCGTGCTCCATCACCAGATAGGAAAGTTTCCTAACTATCGAGGTCCAGCGCCAACTTCCCCCGCGTGAACGACCGTTGCCGGATATCGCTTGCCGCGAAGACTCTCGCAGCGGACCCGCCCGGGCAGCACCACGAGTCGCTGAGCCGTCCTGTGCTCAGCCCCTCTTCGCTGGAGGACACCGTGAGATGCATCAAATCCCGGCCGTCCAGGGCGTTCGGCGCCCTGGTAGGTGCGGCCACCACCGCCTCGCTCTGCCTGGCCCTGCCCGCTGCCCACTCCGCTCCCCTCCCTCACGCCGCCACGTACGAGGCCGAGGCCGCCCATGTCGTCAAGGGCAAAGTGGAGTCCAACCACGCCGGCCACACCGGCACCGGCTTCGTGAACTTCGACGTGGTCTCCGACGCGTACGTCGAGTTCACCGTCCAGGCGCAGCAGCCGGGAGCCACGAAGCTCGACTTCCGTTACGCCAACGGCACCTCCGCCGACCGGCCGTTGGACATCACGGTCAACGGCACCCAGGCCGCCGGCGACCTCTCCTTCCCTGGCACCGGCGCCTGGACGACCTGGAAGACGGCCTCCGTCACGACGGCACTGGTTGCGGGCACCAACAGGATCCGCGCCACCACCTCGGGTGTGGACGGCCCCAATCTCGACAGCCTGACCGTCACCCCGCAGGACCCGGCCGACACCGAGAAGCCGACGGCCCCGAAGAACCTGCGCAGGGACAAGGAGCCGACCACCACCTCCGTGTCCCTCACCTGGGACGCGGCCAGTGACAACGTGAAGGTCACCGGGTACGACGTCTACCAGCACGGCCAGCTCATGAAGCAGGTCGACGGCTCCACGCTCGCCACCACGGTGACCGGCCTGACGCCCGAGACCAGCTACGACTGGACCGTATTCGCGCGCGATGCAGCCCCGAACGTCTCCGACGCCAGCAACGCGGTCACCATCGCCACGCTGCCCGCGCCACCCGACGGCGAGGCGCCGAGTGCCCCGCAGGGGCTGCACGCCACCGGCAAGACCGCGACCAGCGTCGACCTGGCATGGACGCCGTCCACCGACAACGTGAAGGTCACGGGGTATGACATTTACCGTGACGGCGCCGCCGCGGGTACCTCGGGAACCGCGTCCACGACCGTCGCCGGCCTGAAGGCCGACACGGCGTACAGGTTCAAGGTGCGGGCCTTCGACGCCAAGGGCAACCAGTCGGCGTTCGGCCCGGAGATCAGCGTCACCACCGCCGGTTCCCAGCCGGGCGGCACCCCCGATCCGGGCACCGTGAAGACCCTGGCCGACGGTGTGGATGTCGCCTGGGGCGTGGCGTTCCTGCCGGACGGCTCCGGGATCTACACCGAGCGGAACACCTTCAACGTCTACCGGCTGACCAAGTCCGGCCACAAGACACAGCTCGGCAAGGTGCCCAACTCCCAGACCACCGGTGGCGAGGGCGGTCTCATGGGCGTGGAGGTTTCCCCGAACTTCGCCACCGACCACTACGTGTACTTCCTGCACACCTCGTCCGACGGCAACCGCATCGCCCGGATGAAGCTGGAGAACAACGCGCTCAGCGGCTACAAGGTGCTGCTCGATGGCATGGCCAAGAGCCGCTACCACAACGGCGGGCGGCTTCGCTTCGGGCCTGACGGCAAGCTGTACGCCGGCATGGGCGATGCCCAGAACGACTCCCGGGCGCAGGACAAGAACTCCCTCAACGGCAAGATCCTGCGCATCAACCCGGACGGCTCGATCCCGTCGGACAACCCGTTCGGCAATGCCGTCTGGTCCATCGGGCACCGCAACCCGCAGGGCCTGGACTTCGACTCCAAGGGACGCCTCTGGCAGGCAGAGTTCGGCGACAACATCATGGACGAGGTCAACCTGATCCAGAAAGGCGGTAACTACGGTTGGCCCAACTGTCAGGGCACCGAAGGTAGTTGCTCCGGATACATCGCGCCGAAGAAGACCTGGCCGGTGTCGTCCGCCTCGCCGAGCGGCCTGACCATCATCAACGACCACGTGTTCGTGGCCACGACTCGCGGTGAGCGAATCTACCGGCTGCGCATCGACTCCAGCTCCAATCTGGTCGAGCAGAAGTCGTTCTTCGAGGGGACGTACGACCGGCTGCGCACCGTGGAGGTCGACCCCGACGGAGACATCTGGCTCACCACGTCCACGGACAAGGACGGCACGGCGGGCAACGACCGGATCCTGCTGATCGACATCGTCTACTCGGGCCGACCCGGCCCAGGGCCCGGCGAGTTCGGGCCGACCGGCACCGCCTTCGCCGACAACGCCACCATCCCCGACAAGTACACCTGGGACGGTTCGGCGGCTCAGGACACCCCACCGCCGCCGGCGTGGGGCGCGGGCGACGCCGGCGCCAAGAGCTGACGGTTCGCGTTGCCCGAGCCGGGCCGGGAACGCCCGCAGTCGACCAGGCAGGCCCGTCCCACGAGTTGCGCCTCGCGGGTCGGTGGTCTCGGCGCCGGTGGTGGTGCGGGGGTCGAGGCGGCGGGGTCTCGTCGACGGGGACCATGCGGGCGCCGGCCCGGTTGTGGGTGTGCCGGACCGCCTCGGTGATCCGGGCCTGCCGGAACGTCCGCCACGGCTCGGCCGCGTACGGCATCTCCAGCGGGACCGACTCCCAGGCGAGGCCCTCATTCACCTCGTCCTCGGCAAGCCGAACACACACCTCCGCATCCACCGTCCGCCCCCAGTGCCTATGTAACCGACCTTGATCGCAGGACAGTTGCACGGGCACTGGAGTACGAACGGTCACACGCACTTTCGATCACCCGAAAGGGTGATCATTCCCCTGGGACTTCCGAGCTGTGTGCTTCAGGTCGGTATCCAAGTCGGAGCCTCAGCTATGTGCCAGGGTGCGATCCAAGAGGGGGAGCAGGCGATCCCAGTGGCGCTTCAGCCCGGAGGCGCTGAAAGCGTCGGTGTCGGACATGGTGAAGCCGTGGATGGTGCCGGGGTAGATCTCGGAGCTGTAGCTGACACCTGCGGCGTCCAGGGCCTGGTTGAGCTCGCCAAGTGCCTCAGGTGTCATGTCGCCTTCGGCATGGCCGAGGTGGACCTGGGCGGTGAGCTTGGAAAAGAGGTCGGGACCGTCGACGCCCACGGGACCGTGGAATGCGGCGACGGCGGCCACCTGGCCGGGGTGGGCCGCGGCGGTGCGCATGGCCCAGAGGCCGCCTATGCAGTAACCGGTCACCGCGACCGGACCGGTGCCTACCTCGGGCTGATCGGTGAGGAACCTGAGATAGGCGTCGGCGTCGCTAAGGACATGTTCGGTGGTGTGCGCCTCGATCAAGGGCATCAGCTGGGCGAAGACCGCAGGCCGGACCTCTTCGCCGATGTACTCGGGAAGTGCGATCACCGGTGCCGGGCCGTGCCGGTAGAACAGATTGGGGACGAGCACGTAGTACCCGTGCCCGGCCAGTTCGTGGGCCAACTCCCGCAGCACGGGCCGGATGCCGAAGCCGTCCGCGTACATCAGCACCCCTGGGTGCCGCTCGCCATCGTCGGGGAAGGCGGCGAAAGCGTCGGCCTGGCCGTCCGCGGTGGGAATGCGCAGCGTCTTGATGGGCATGAATTCTCCTGTCGTGGGTGACGAGTCGAGCTGTGATCAACACGACAGGAGGCGGAGCTCGCGCAGCAGCGCCAGATCCTCGATCCGACAGCGGGCCGGCAGCGGCCCGGACGGCGCTCAGAGGAGCGCCGGGTCACCAATCCGTGTGTGGCGCAATGCCGTCCCGGTAGTCATAGCCGCATAACCTAGCCCACCGAACAGGATCGATGCCAGCCGTCCTCAGTCCACAGTGCTGTTCGCGAGAACGATCTCGGGTGTCGGGCGTAGGCGGGGCGTTGGGGTGGTCGGGGTTCGGTGCGGCCGGCTTCCCAGCCCACGACCGTCACGCGGGTGACGCCCAGGGCGTCGGCGACCTGCTGCTGGATGAAGCGGCCGGCTTTGCGCAGCCGAGCGCGTTCGGCGGGCGGCGTCGATGTGTTTGTCCTGTCGCATCGGAGGTTGAGCGATCTCGCCGAAGGTTGATGCCGGCCTGTTCGCAGGGTCGGAGGATGCGAGGGTCGCCGCCCGCGACGCCCCCGACCCTTCCTGTCCTACTGTCTACTCGGTGGGCACCCCGACCATCGACCACGCCTTGAGGACCGCCTGGATCTCGTCGCCGTCGCCGAACAGGCTTCGAGCGGTCGCCGCGGTCAGCCGGGCGAAGTCCGCGAAGTCGGCGTCGGTGGCCAGCTCGCCGCCGGTGAGGGTGGCGTACCAGATCCTTCCGGCCCGCTCCCAGGCATTCCCGCCGAGGGCGCCGGCCGCCAGGTAGAAGGCGTGGTTGGGGATGCCGGAGTTGATGTGCACGCCGCCGTTGTCGCGACTGGTCCTCACGTAGTCGTCCATGGTGGCCGGCTGGGGGTCCTTGCCGAGCCGAGGGTCGTCGTAGGCGGTGCCCGGGGCTTTGAGTGAACGCAGCGCCTCGCCGTGGATGGCCGGGCCGAACAGTCCGGCGCCGATGAGCCAGTCGGCCCGGTCGGCGGACTGGCCGAGCGCGTACTGCTTGATGAGCGAGGCAAAGACGTCCGAGACCGACTCGTTGAGCGCGCCGGACTGCCCGTGGTAGTCCAGATCGGCGGTGTACTGCGTGACGCCGTGGGTGAGTTCGTGGGCGACGACGTCCAGATCATGGGTGAAGCCGAGGAACACCTCCCCCATGCCGTCACCGAGGACCATCTGTTCGCCGTTCCAGAACGCGTTCCCGTAACCGTCGCCGAAGTGGACGGTGGCGTTGAGCGACAGCCCGCAGTCGTCGATCGAGTGCCGACCGTACGCCTTGAGGTAGAAGTCGAAGGTCGCGCCGAGCCAGGCGCGTACCTGGTTGACCGCTTGGTCCTCGGCAGGCTGGTCGCTCTCGGCATGCACCTTCGTACCGGGCAGCGAGTCCTGCTGCGCGGCGTCATAGATGGTGCGCAGCGGCCTGCCGGAGGGGGTTCCGTCCGGAGCGGATGCGCCGCGAACCGCACTGATCCTGCGCTGGGTGCGAAACAGGGAGTCGCGTTCGAGGGTGCGCCGGGCGGGCCCGTGAACGGCGGGGTCCTCGGATTGGGCGAGCCTGTCGAGGATGTGCGGTGGGACGATCGTGCAGAAGGTAGCGGTGGTCTCCATGCGCAGCAATCTGACACAGAGTAGTTGTGTTGTCGCTTAACGCAGCCGCGACGGCCGAAAATCAATGACGGTCGGTTCTCGGCAGACCCGGCGAGGCCGACTACTGCGCGTCGGCCGGGACACGGTCCACGAGCCCTGCCGCGGAGCGCCGGTTACCGCCGGCGGCGGAGAGTTTCCCGCGGTTGCCCTCACGCCGCTCCTGGTCTGGACGCACGTCCCAGCCGGACGCTCTTACTTCAGATCGGCGAGGAGGCCGTCCAGGGCCTTTTTGAGGGCTGCGGCGTTCGCCGGATCGAACCAGGTGGTGCGGATGCGCTCGTTGTTCCCCTTGGGTGTCTCGTGGTCGGCGGCGAGTTGGTGCAGAGGGCGGGTCTCGTCGCCCAGGGAGCGGCCGACATTCTGGAAGAGGCCGCGCACATACCGGTCGGCGGCGGCCGGGGCGATGCCGTGGCCGGTGGCCCACGAGGTGAGCGTGGCGAGGTAGGCGTAGTGGGCGGTGAGCGTCCCGGTCAGTGCGGAGAAGGCGTTGAAGGCATCCTCCTCCGCGACGGGAAGCGCTCCGCCAAGCTGGTCGAAGAGAGAGTCCACCACCGGGTGTAAGGGGCAGGTCACGGTGACGGAGCGGCACTCTCGCACGGCGGGCAGTGGGATGGCGCGGACGATCGGGGCGCCGGTGGCGAGGGTTCGGCGCAGGTCGGCCGCGCGCCGTTCGATCACCGCGGCGTCTGGGATACCGACGTGACCGTGGTCGGGATCGGCGACCCGGTGGCGGCTCCGCCGTCGACGCGGCCGATCCTGGACAAAGACGCTGCACGGTCACCGACATGCCCTCCCGGACCCCGACCTTGCGCCATCCCTCGGCCGGTTCGGTGTCGGTCAGCCTGTCGGTTCGCGGACTGCGTCGAGAGTGCGCGGAAGGTGCGCGACCGGGTGGTATTGCGCGTGGGTGCCCGGGCCGCTTTCCTCACCGTCACGGGCGGCGGCCCGGCTCGCGACCCGGGACCGGTGGTGTCGTTGCGGCTCGCCGCACGACGACGGGTTCCACCACGAGCATGCGCTGGGGCCCGTCGTCGTGGCCGGCACCCGCTACAGGTCGACCGAGTCGAGCATGTTCAGCAGGGCATCGGTGTTGCCGATCGTGTTCTCCAGTGAGGCCCGCGCGTCGCGGAGTCGGTCGGCCTGCGCGACGAGGGTGTCCGTGTCGCCGGAGACCGCCGCGTCCCGGCTCGCCGCGACGACGACGCCGAGCAGGACCTGCACGGCGTCGAAGGCGTGCGCGGCCGCGATCGGGATCGGCCCGGTCTCCGGGTGTTGGGCGGTCCGTCGGACCGGCATCGCGGCGCGCAGTACCTGCCACTGCACGAACGTGATCATCCGGGCCAGGTCATCCTCGCCCGCGCCGATCACGTCGTACTGCTCTTCCCACGCGCCGATCTGGGTGTCGTCGTCCAGCGGCCGGCTGTCGGCCGGCATCGCCTGCCCCTTCGTTCGCTATCCGGCCGACAGACGGTAGCTGACGAGTCCGAACTGCACGTGATCGCCCGGCCGCACGGACACCGGGCCCATGATGCGCAGCCCGTTGACGTGCGTACCGTTCATCGAACCCAGGTCCTCCAGGACCCAACCCTCGTCCCGAACACACAATCGCGCGTGCCTGCGCGAGACGGAATCGTGCGCGAGGCGCAGATCGGCGAGGTGGCTGCGTCCGATGTGCATGGCGGCCGACCCCGGGTCCGGCAGTCGCAGTCCGGGCGTGCGCGTCTCCACCGTGCGGGAGACGCGCGGCGCCCCGGACACGAAGGCGTTCAGCCGCGTCGCCGCGCGGCGCAGCAGTCTCGGCAACCACGAGTCGTGCGCGGGCAAATCCGCGATCACCTCCGCGACTTCGACGCGGTTGCGGGCCTTGAGCACGATCAGCATGCGGTGCATGAACGTGTCGTGTGACAGCCGCCCCGATCCGGCGCCGTCACGCAGCACTCCCAACGCGCGTTCACGCTCGGCCTCCGACAATCGGATCAGCTGGAACTCACGCGACGACATGGGGAGATTTTCGGCGGCACTCGACGACCGTGTCCATACCCGCGTGTTGCAACCCTGTCGCAAACCTCGGGCCGTCGAACCCCCTGGTGGGCGGCGGCGTCGGAGATCGGCGCGTACGCCTCCGGGGCAGCGCGTACTGGGCGTAAATCGCCACCGGGGTCGCGCCCGGGGGCGTTGGCCCCCGCGGTCGCCGAGACGTCCGGCCCACGGCGGGGGCGTCGGCTTCGGCGGGCCGCTTTCGGCGGCGCCGCCGTGTGGGCCGCGGTGCGCGGTCGGATCGTTCGCTCCCAAGCGGGACCGCAGCGCCACCGTGCCGTCGCCCGGGATGTAGCCGACGCAGCACCGACCGTCCAGTTGGGTCTCGTACGCCCAGCGGTCGTCCTCGGCGGCCGGCGGGAGCGTGCCCGGGGTGGCCGGGCATGGGCCGGGAGACCGGCAGATCGGGCACGGTGAACGTGGTCGGGCGGGACCCGGCGTCGCCCGGACGGCCGAGTGCCGGCTGTTGCCGAGTGCCGACTTTCAGGTGAGCAGCCCTCGCCGGTGAGCGCCCACCGGATCCAGTAGTAGACGTGGATGCGCCGCAGTTGGTCCTGCCGGATCGGGCGCAGGGCGTCCATCCGGAACGACCACGCGCCGGCCACGACGGTCAGTACCAGCGCTCCGAGGTATTGCCCGGAGCCGCAAGCGGTGCTCGCGGGAGGTGTACGTCGAACGCGAAGCGGCCGATCAGTTCGAGCAGCACGGTGGCCACGGCGGCGACCGCGCCGTGGATCAGGACCTGCGCGGCCAGTACCCGACTCGGCGGCAGCGGCGTCGTGGACAGCCGCCGCAGTACGCCCTTCTCCCAGTAGCCGGCCAGTGTCGGTGGCATCGCGTTGAGCGCGAGCATCGCGAAGGTGAATGCGGCCAGGATCGGGACGTACGTCTCGACCGCGCTCTGTCCGCCGAGCTTGTCGGTGCGCTCGTGGGTGCCGGGGATCGAACCGAGCACCACCAGCATCAGGACGGGGAAGCCGAGACCTCACAGCAGGCCGACCGGTTCGCGCAGGAGCAGGCGCAGTTCGGTGCGGGTGACCCGGGTCAGCGATCCGCCCCACCCGCGCCGAATCCGCCAACAGGCTCTACCCGCGCGGTCGCCTGGTGGACCCGCCTCTCCACCGAGAACGGACTCCATCCACCGATCGGTGGATGGACAGGCAGCCGGGTAGGTGGTCACCGGCCTGGCCCGGCACGATGGGTGGCGGTGGACGGGGAGCCGTTGATGGCGTGGGGTGAGGTCAGCGGCGTCTTTGGTCGCGGAGGACCTGGAAGGTGATGCCGGCCGCCTGGAGGCGGGCGATCAACGGGTCGCCGAGGGCGGCGGCGGGGGTGGTTTGGCCGGCGGTGGTGGGGAGGTCGTCGTGGGCCAGGGACAGGGCGGATTCGGCGAGCATCTTGGCCGATTCGGTGTAGCCCGGGTCGCCTCCGGAGACCCGGGTGATCACTCGGCGGTCGCCTGCTTCGGCGACGAACAGGACGTGGAACCAGGACTTTTCGCGGGCGGCGGTGGCGGGTCCGGTGCCGGGGGCGCGGCGGGCGAGCAGGCGTTCGCGGATCGGGGCGATTTGGGCCAGCGCGACCAGGGTGCCCAAACCCAGGGCGCCGGCCGCGGCGATCGGGAGGTGCTTGACGGCCGCGTAGTGGCGGTAGGTGAAGTCCGGGCCGTAGTCGGGGAGGGCCGCGGCGGAGCGGACCACGATCTGGGGGTCGATGGTGGGCAGCGGGATCGCCCACATGCCGGTGGTTCGGTCGAGGCGCGGCGGGCCGGTGCCGATCCGGACCCGGCGGCCGATCGGGGCCGGTTCCACGGCGCGGCGGGCCCGGTGGGCACGGTCGGCTTCGGGAAGGCGGGCGAAGACGTTCAGAGCGGAGTGGAACGTGCCGCCGGAGAAGGTACCGCTCGCTCGGACGAAGCCGTCCACCAGGATCGGGACGTCGCGTGGGAGCAGACCGATCGTGTACAGCACGCCCAGGTCGTACGGAATCGAGTCGAAGCCGCAGGCGTGTACGAGGCGGGCGCCGGTCGCGACCGCGCGGGCGTGGTGGTCGAGGTAGACCCGGTCGACGAACTCGGGCTCGCCGCACAGGTCGACGTAGTCCGTGCCGGAGGCGGCGCAGGCCGCAACGAGGGCGGCGCCGTGGCGGAGGTAGGGGCCGACGGTGGTGGCCACGACGCGGGTGGCGGCGGCGATCTCGGCGAGTGCGGCGGGGTCGTCGGCGTCCACGCGCAGGAGAGCGGGCTGCGGGGGGTCCGGGACGGGTTCGTTGCGCGGCATTTCGTTGCGCGGCGTTGCGTCACGTGGCGTTTCGTTGCCTGGCGTTTCGTTGCCCAGTGTTCCGTTGCTGCCCGGTGTTTCGTTGCTGCCCGGTGTTTCGTGATGCGGCGTTTCGTCGCGCAGTATTCCGTCGCGCAGGTCGCGGAGCCGGCCGAGGTCGCGACCGGCCATGGCCCAGCGGGTGGTCGGCGGTGCGTGGCGGGCCAGGTAGGCAGCGACCAGCCTTCCGGTGAACCCGGTCGCGCCGAACAAGACGATGTCGTACAGGCGGGTATCCGAGGGCATTCCTTGACCCTCGCGTATAGGCATTCACCACCGCAACCGGCACCCGGACCATGCGGGGCCCGGGCCTTGGCATGCGTGTCGCTCCCGCCGACGAACCGACACGACAAGGATCGCGACGCGACCGCGAAGGCGACACACCAAACGCCCCGAAACCCGCCGAGCGGTAGGGATGTTCGCCGGGACGCCCACCCGAAATTGCTCGTGATGTGCGTGTCCGGGACGGTGCCGCGTTCTTTGCGCCGGATCGCCCGGCCGAATCCGGCGTGGGAGATCACCCGGTCCGTGCCGCAGGTCGTTTCGTACCGCTCGGTCCCGGGCGATCCCTCGGGTACGGCGACCGCGATCGGTGCGTCGTCGGGCAGGTCCGCAAGGGCGGCGCGGAGCCGGCCCACGGTCCCCACCGGCGGCTCACCGCGAAGGACCTGGCCCGTCTCGTCGGGCCGCCGACTTCGCGACGCCACCGGAATCGGGCGCGGGCAATCCGGGACCGCCGCCGGCCCCGGATCTGGGGGCAGAGAATATGCATCACCGCACCCCAAACGGAGGAACCGATGACCGACGCGCACGACGTCGAGCCGATCGAGGTCGACTGGCCAGGCCCGGATGACGGGGTGATCCGCACCGTCACGGTGTACCCCAGGCCCGACGAGAGCATCGAGCAGGCGACCGAGCGGGCACGCGAGATCGCCCGGACCGAAGCCTTGAACAACCCGAGGTAGCCGAACGCACGGTCCGGCCCGGACAACCGGCCGGGCCGCTTCGGGTTCACCGACAAGGTTGCCTTGTCACCGAGCCACAACAGGAACCGACTCCCGCCCGGGTTGCACAGGCCCTGCACGCGGTGCACATCACGGCCGGAAACCACTCCCCGATCGACGTCACCGCTCCGCACACCTGCGCTCAGCACGGCAACACAGTGGCCGTCGACGCGTCACCGACCCACGAACCCTCCTGGTGGACACCGGCCCGCAAGATCTGGGCAGGGCTCCTGGGGTGGCCACGCTCCTGGGCGCGGTTTTCGCCTATCTCCAGGTGCGACGATCCGCGCCCCACCGCCCGGGTCACGTCACCGGGTCGGCGGGCGGGCGGTGCGGTCTTGGGATGGTGCGTCCAACCACTCCGCGCGCATGGCCTGGAGCCGGTCGAGGTCCGAAGACGTCGCCGGGCTCGGTTGGCGCGTGGTGGGCTTCGGTTGCGTCAGTAGCCGCCACCGGTGCTGCCACTCGGGGGCGTGGTCACCTTGTTGCCGTTGGTATCCACGACGTACCACTTGGCGCCGAACTGATCGAGCCCTTGGCCATGGGTGTCGCCGGGCTGCTGATCCCCTTGGTACAGGTACAGGGGGTGACCGTTGTACGTCACTTCCTGGCCGCCGTCGCTGCGGGTCGTCGTGCCGATCAGGTCGGCCTTGGCGTCCCCGCCCGCACTCGGCTGTCCGGGTGTCAGCAGCGGAGGCCACGCCGCCGCGCAGCCACCGGAGCAGGTCGAGGTGCCCGAGCTGTCGGCATCGAACAGGTAGAGGGTTCGCCCCGTGGGGTCGACCAGGATCTTCCCGAGCGCTCCGGATCGGGTCTGCACCGCCGCGGCACCCGAGGACACCGTTCCCCCGCCTGCGCTGGGGGACTTCGAGGTCGACGAGCCACCGCCGCTGTCCGAGCAACCGCTCGACGATGCGGCCACCAGCACGACGGCGACCGCCGCCGAGACCCTGCTGACGATGATTCCCATCGGCCGCCCTTCCCCTCGGCCGCCGTGCGGGCGGCTGCAACGGCCCGCCACTATGCGGGCCTCCGCCACTCCACCACGCACCCCGCGGAAGGACCCGCATACCGAGCCACGTGGCGCGGGAGATTCCCTCTGACGGCCCAAGGAGGGGTCGGGGCAGATACGATCGTCGCCGGCTATTCCTTGGCTCCGACCGTGTCGATCGGTGCGATGCGCAGCAATCGTCGGGTGACCGGGGCGACCGCGAGCAGGGCGGCGGCGCTGATCGCGAGCAGCAGTGGGATCGGCACGCGGGGGGTGCTCTCGCCGTCGTCCGCCGCCCGGGAGATGCCATGGACGCAGGGCCGTTCGGCGTCGTCGCCCACGCCTCGCGTCGAAGTTGGATTGCCGCTCCTGCGGCGAGGGACGCGAGCGTCGTACCGCCTCGCGCACAGCAAAGCTGAGGCTGAGCAGTCCCAAGCCATCCGAGTGGCGCCCGCATGGTCGACCCGGGACCGGTGGGGTCGGCGGTGGCGGGGCGAGATCAGCCGTTGCCGACTTCCCGCGCCACGCGCTCCAGTCGACGGCGGTGGTCCTCCCACCATGTCTGATCTCCTGGTGGCATGTTGTCCTTGCCTTGCAAGTACCCGACGGATCCGTCGATGAGTTCTCGCACGATGTCGGCTTGGCCGGCGTGCCGCTGAGTGTCGGAGATCACGCGCACCAGGAGGTGATGCAGCGTCACTTCTCGTCGCTCCTCCGGCCACCACGGGACGTGACCGATCGCGTCGAGGGTCAGCGTCGCGATCGTGCTGTTGGAGTGCTCCCACGCCCGGTGATACAGCCCAAGGATGTCTTCACGCGACTCGTCCGCGGTGGCCCACATGTCCGCGTTGGGTTCTGCGTCCTCCGTGTACCACCAGGGTGGCGGCTCCTCCCCGAAGAACGGCCGCCCGAACGTGTCACCGAAGTACCCCAGCTCCACGCCGGCGACATGTTTGACCAACCCCAGCAGATTCGTGCCCGTGGGGGTCAATGGGCGGCGGATGTCGTATTCCGAGAGCCCATCGAGCTTCCACACCAAGGCGTCCCGACCGTCTTGCAGATAACGAAGAATGTCCGCTTTCGGATTTGGTTCGATCATGCCGGACAGTTTTCCACCCAGCACTGACCGCCGGGCTCTATCGGACAACGCGGGACGCTGCCGCCAGGCAGCCTGCCGCCGACGCACAGCGGTCGAAGACGACCGACCGACAACATCAAGTGAGACAAGCCTGTGAAGGTGCCACTGAGAGACACCACCAACTGAGACTCCGCCGAAGATCCGTCTCACCCCTCCCTTGCATCACCCCTGGTCACAGGCTCGCCCGCAACACCGACATCGCCCGCGTCGAGGAGCAGCTCGACGCGGAGCAGCAGGTCCGCGAGGTGTATCACGCCATCGGGAGCCTCCGAGGTTGATGCCGCGGCCCGGCGAACCGCCCCGCGGTCCGCCGGGCTGACGGCCGGATGTTCGCGCCGGGCCCCACCCTGACGACCTCGCACCCGGGACCGTGTGTGTTCCCTGTTTCGGCCAGTACGGATGTCGTTCGCGCCGGCCATGGCGAATCGGGGGGTCTCGGCTCGTCCGGTGGGATATCGCTGTGGAAGACGAGGTGTGCGCCCGTGGGGGGCGTGCACCCGCAAAACCGAAGCAGGGGGTTGCAACGGTGGCTTCATTGAGTTACGAAATCCTCACCGATCCGGCTCCGCTCCAGGTGTCGGAGGCGGGCGAGGAGTCCCGGGGGGCGGTCTACATCGTCGTCTCCAATCCGAACAGGGGCGACGTGATCTGGTGCTCCATCGAGGTGCGGGTGCCCTTCGGGCCCAAGGACGGTGATCTGACGCCCGATCCGAAGGCGATCCAGGCACGGGTCGAACAGAACACCGCGACGGACAAGGCGGACGAGCCGACAACCGTCTGGGACGCGGGTGCGGGTGTGTTCACCGTGTCCGTTCGGCCCTACGCGCTGTTCAAGGAGGGCGGCTCCATGATCCTGGCACTGGACGGCTTCCCCGTCTCCGACCTCCCGGGGCTGGTCCGGTTGCAGGTGACGGAGAGGGCGGCGAGCGGCGCGGTGGTGCAGCGCAACCCTGTGACCCTGAGCCTGCTCAAGCGCGCGCCCAAGGTACCGCGCAACTTCCGCCCGAAGGATTCCCTGGTGGCCGCGGGCAAGGATGTCGTCCTGCAGTGGGCGGGGCCCGACACCCTCGCGTACAAGATCGTGGGTCCGGACGGCCTCGCGGAGAACGTCCCGCAGAGGACGGGGGCGGCCGGCTGGCAGTGGTCTCCGAAGGCGGGCCAGGAGCCGAAGCGGGACGCCACCTACACCCTGGTGGCCACTTCCGGGACCCGGCAGCAGCCGGGGTACTTCCTCACCACCACCGTCCACCTGCGCAGCCCCGAGTTCGAGAGCGTGACCGCCACCGCCGGGGTACACACTCCGTGGGTCCAGGGCACCACCGACAAGGGACGGATCACCTTCACCCCGCAAGGAGCGCAGATCCGCGACCAGTCCGACACGCCCGGCACCGTCTCGGCCGCCACCGCGGACGTCGAGACCGTGACCGCCACACGGGTGCGGGGCCGCGACGGCGATGCCGGGTGGATCGAGTTCCCACACGACGGGATCAGGGTCGGCCATGGCGGAGGAGGCGACCTGGGGACTGTCACGGCCGACAAGGTCGGCGCGAACAGTGTGAACACCGGGTGGGTGGGCGACCGCGACGCCGGCAAGGGATGGATCGAGTTTCCGCAATCCGGCGTGAACGTACGCAAGGACGGAACGCAGGCGTGGGGAACCGTCGCCGCCGACAAGGCCGACCTGAACGGCATCAACACCGAGTGGGTGCAGGGACGCACGTCCGACGACGGATGGATCTCGTTCCCGCCCGCCGGACTGAACGTGTACCAGGGCGCCGGAAACCGTCAGTGGGGAACCGTCGCAGCCGACAAGGCGGACCTGAACGACCTGGTCACCCACCGGGCCTTGGTCAAGGAACGCCTCACCCTCCAGGGCGGGTTGACCGTGAACAACGTGCTGGAGACACAGGACGGCCCCCCGCGGCTGATCGTCCACGGCCGGCTGGACGCCGAGGGCGAGGTCAATGCCAACCGGAATGTCGCCGTCGGCGGCGACCTCACCGCCAACGGCGACCTCACCGTCCACGGTGATGTCCGGCCCCTGCGGAACCTCGAAGTCGGAGGTGCGGTCGACGCGAGCGACCTGACGGTCAGGGGCAAACTGACGACCGACCACCCACAGTTCAAGCTCGTCGTCCACGGGGAGTCGCAGTTCGAGGGGAAGGTGAACGCCAACGGGCACCTGTCGATCCGCGACGGAAGCGCCTGGATCGTGCACACCAACGACGGCAAGGTTTCGATCAACGGCGACCTGCGCGTCAGCGGGGAGTCGCTGTTCATCGGGAAGGTGAACGCCAACGGGCACCTGTCGGTCCGCACCGGAGACGCCTGGATCGTGCACACCAACGACGACAAGGTAGCGATCAACGGCGACCTGCGCGTCCACGGGGCGTTCCGCTCGGACAGCTGACGGTCATGGTGCGACGGCCGCCCCGCAGGCCCATGGGTCCGGCAGGGCGGCCGTCGACAGGGGACGGCCGCAAGACGAGTCGGTGGCCCGGTAGACATGTATCGGCAGTTCCTCGCAACCGGCCGGTTCCAGGCCCGTTGAATCAGGCGCTGCGGCGTGGCGGCACTTGGCGATCGACGCGTCGATGCACCCGTGCCCGGCCGGTATGCCGGATACGGCCCCGATCGACGGTTACGCTTCCGGCATGGACGTGCGCGTAGAGCTCATCCGGGAAGTCGGTCAGGAACTCGTCGATGCCTTCAGCCGGCTGCTGCCGCAGCTGTCCGCGACGGCCAAGCCCCTGGACCACGAAGCCATCGACCGGATGGTGACGTGGGACGCCAACACTGTGCTTGTCGCCCGGACATCCGAGGCGATCGTCGGCACCCTGACTCTGGTGCTGTTGCCCCTGCCGTCCGGATTGCGGGCCCGCGTCGAAGACGTGGTTGTCGACAGTGCGGCGCGGGGCCGGGGAGTCGCGGCACTCCTCACCCAGGAGGCCGTGCGGATCGCTCGGGATGCGGGCGCCCGGACGGTGGATCTCACTTCCCGGCCGGATCGTGTCGCAGCGAACCGGCTGTATGAGCGTCTCGGCTTCCAGGTTCGGGAGTCGACGGTCTATCGATTCCCGATCGACTAGTTGGACGCTTCCCCCTTCAGCCGCCGCAGATCGGCGTGGACCAGATGCACGTCGAGGGTGCGCGTCCCGTAGACATTCCCGCGCACTTCCCGAAGCCGGTTTGTCGGCAACCGGCCCGCCCACATGCCGGTGAGCGGCGTCTCCGGGCGCCACTTCGCCATGTAGTCGACGCCCGGCTCGGCGATCTCCCATCCGTCGAAGAACGCCTCGATCTCGGCCATCGTGCGGAACTTGCCGCTGCCGAGCGCCTTGAGGGCGACCTCTTCGAGCGCGGCCGACTCCGGCTCGACCGACTTGTCAGAACTGGGCGAGCAGCAACCCCGAACCCGGGGCGACGGCGCCCTTGTACCCGTCCACGACCTTGGCGACCGCCGCGTCGTCGACGATGTGGTGCGTCACGTTGAGCAGGATCAGGCCGACCGGCTGCGACAGGTCGATCCGGGCGCGTACCTCGGGCAGTGCGAGCAGTTCGGCCGGGTCGCCGAGGTCGGCGGTGAGCACCGAAGGTTCAGTCGCAGGTGTCGGCCGATGGTGAGGTCGAGTCCCCGGCGTGGAGCGACCCCGGACCGGTGGGCGAGCATTGCGGACCCGATGGGCCGGCCCGACTCCGAGGGGACGCCATCGGAGTCGGGCCGTGACGGGTAGGCGTCCGGCGGGTCAGCCGGAGAAGACCTGGGTGTTCTGCGCGGCCGCGATCCGCCAGCGGCCGTTGTCCTTGGCGAGGACGTACATCGGGCGGCCTTCCGGCCGATCCGCGATGGGTTGCCCGTCGAGGGCGACCGGCCGCTGGCGGACGTTGACAGCGGCGACATCCGGGCGGACGAACAGGATGCGCACGACCTCGTAGGTGGCTGTCGACTGCTTCATCGCGCCGGGCAACACCTGGCGCGTGAAGGCGTCGATCTCGTCCCAGCCCGACAGCCGCTTGCCGTGCGCGGTCGTCCACACCGGGTACTGCTTGCGGAAGTTGCTCATGAACGCGTCGACGAGCTCGTTCTGCTGCGCGTACTGGACGCCCGCCACGAAGCGCACGATGGCCTCGACGTCGGCCTGCTGCCCGTCCGCCGCACCGAACACCTCGATGCCGTTCGTGTCCACCTGCGGGTACGAGAGTTCGCGTACGTCGGCGACCGCTCCCGCGCGCCGCGGCAGCCAGCCGAGGCTTTCGCGCGCCGCATCCCCGCTCACGGTCTGGTCGAGGGCGAGCGCGTCGGCGAACGGTGCGCCGAGTTCCGCGCGGGCGTCCTCCAGGGGCCACGACCGCGGCTCGCCGTCGACCCCGGCGGCCGCTCCGGCCGCCGCCGCGAGGTCGCGTACCGGGACCGCGGATTCGGCGACACCGTGCCACAGGCTGCCGGGGGGCGCCTTCTCGACGGTGGTGACGAACAGGTCGGCCAGGTCGTCGACGTGCACCATCGGCCAGTGCACGGCCTTGTCGCCGACGTACGTCGGAGTCCCGTGCTTGCGAGCGAGTTCGACGAGCAGCGCGGGTATGCCGCCGCCGTTTCCGTGCACGATGCCGGGGCGGATCACCGTTGCCCGCACGCCGGCGTCGGCGGTGTCGAGCACCTGGCGCTCGATTGCCGGGCGGTATCCAACGATCGGCAGTGGGTTGACGGGGGCGTTCTCGTCGGCGGCGTCCGGGCCGGTGGCGCCGAGGACCCATACGCCGCTCGCGTACACGAATGCGCGCCCGCTGCCACGCAGCGGATCGGTGAGCGCGGTGACCGCCGCGGCGTCCACTGCGGCGTCGCCGGTCGGGGGCGCGAGGTTGACGACGGCGTCGATGTCGGAGGTGACCGCGCGGGTGAGTGAGGCGGGGTCGGCCAGGTCTCCGACGCGCTGCTCGTGTCCGGCGTCCGGGCGGTCGGCGGCACGTATCAGCGCGACCACCTGGTGACCGGCGTCAGCCAGGTGCGCGGAGACGGCGGAGCCGATGTAGCCGGAGGCGCCGATGAGAAGGACCTTCACGGGGATCACCCTTTCGCGGAAGCCGAGCGCTGTGGTCGAGCACTGGATCGAAAATTTCGATGTCGAAATATTAGACACCGAGCTGCCGTGATGTCAAAAATTTCGATGTCAAAGTGTTAGCCTCGTGGCGAAGTCGGTTCGACGGCCGGTCGGACAAGGCAGGACCCCACAAGGGAGGACGCATGGCGGCAACCCCAACGGGCGACGGCGTGGACGCGATCATCCGGCAGTGGCGGCAGGTGCGGCCCGACCTCGACTGCTCGCCGATGGCCGTGATCGGCCGCCTGTCGCGTGCGTCCCGCCTGCTCGAACGGGCCCTCAAAGAGCACTTCGCGCAGTACGGCGTCGAGCCGTGGGAGTTCGACGTCCTCGCGACGCTCTACCGCTCGGGCCCGCCGTACACCGTCAGCGCGGGAGAGCTCAGCGCGGCCGCGATGGTCAGCTCGGCGGCGCTCACCAACCGCGTCGACCGGCTCGTCGACAAGGGCCTCGTCGACCGCGAGGTCGACCCCACCCACCGGCGCCGCGTCCTCATCTCCCTGACGGACGCGGGCATCCGCGCCACCGACGACCTCGTAGAACACCACTTGGCGAACGAGGAACGCCTCCTCCGCGGCCTGGCCCCCACCGAGCGCAAACAATTCGAGCGGCTCCTCCGCACCCTGCTGATCTCCCTCGGCGACCAACCGCAGACACCGACGACGAACTGAGGCGACCCGCGCAGGGGGTGGCGGGGCAACCGACGCTCGGAGCGCCACGTTCATGGCGGAGGACGGCCGTGCGTGCTCGCGACGGCGTGGCGCGCAGGTGCACTACCCCCGACCAAGGGGGTAGGACAGCGCGGTGAAGTACCGGTTCGCGCGAAACGCCTCGTCGACACGGCTCTCCGCGGGACCGTCGTGCTGCGCTGTGCGTCCACGCGTCCACCCACGCACCTCCCTCGCATCGGGTTCGTCGGCTCGCAACGCGAAGCGGTTCGTGGCGGGGCGAGGCCCGTCGTCGAGACCGCTCCGGCCCGCCCCGGCCGGACCCCCTGGACCTGGCTTCGCCACGTCCGGACAAGGAAGACAGATGACCGGCACCATCCGCCGCCGCGGCCCCGACATCACCGGCATGTGGTTGGCCAAGCTCCTCCTCATCGGCAATCTGGTCACGGTGCTCCTACTCCCGCCCCTGGCCGCCGAACTCCTGGCCGCCCGTACCGGCCGGCAACCGACCGGAGCCGAACTGCTCCGCGCCTACGGCGATCCGGACACCTCCCGCTTCCCACCGCCGGACGTGATCGTGCTCTCGATCGGCCTGCTGCTGCTGCTCGCCGCGATCGACGTGCCCTTGCTCGGCTACCTCCGCGACCGCGATCGGCGCCGGCACGTGGACTCCACCGCTCGGCTGTGGACACGTCGTGCCGACGTCCGGCGGGTCGGCACCGAAAGCGTGCGCGCCTCGGCGGCGCGGATCGCGTACCCCCTGTCGACGCCCGGGGTGTACGTCGGCCGCAGCGTGCGCGGCGGGCGCGACGTGTGGGGCTCGTGGGAGGACGTCCAGGTGGACATCTGCGGGCCGCGCACCGGCAAGACCACCTGCCGGGTCATCCCCAACGTCGTCTCCGCCCCGGGCGCGCTGGTGGTCACATCGTGCAAGCGGGACGTGGTCGACGCCACCCGCGAGGTGCGTCGACGAAGCGGTCGGGTGTGGGTCTTCGATCCACACGACGTCGCACACGAGCCTCCCAGCTGGTTCTGGGATCCACTGGGCATGGTGGCCGGCAACATGAAGGACGCGGTCGGCGTCGCGGGTCTGATCGCGTTCACCCAACACGACCAACAGATGCGCTCGGACGGGTACTTCCAGCCGGCGGCGCAGAACCTGCTGGCGATGTTCCTGCTCGCCGCCAGCTTGGACAAACAACCGATCACCGCGGTGCGACGTTGGTTGCTGCGCCCCGACGACGACGAGCCGGAGAGCATTTTGCGCGGCGCGGGCAACCTTCTGGCCGCCGAGGCGTGTGCGGCGAACCGAAGTCTCCCCGCGAACCAGCGGGCGGGCGTCTACGGAACTGCCGTGCAACTCGTGTCCTGGCTGGCGGCTCCCGAGGTGCTGCCCTGGATCACTCCGGGCGAGGGGCGCGAGGAGTTCGATTTCGTGGAGTTCGCCCTCGGCACCGACACGCTCTACATTCTTTCCAGGGTGGACGACGAACGTGCGAATCCCGCCGCCACGCTGCTCACCGGGGCCATGCTGGTCGCCGCCGAATATCGTGCGGCGGCGTGCTCGGGCGGCCGACTGCCCGTCCCCTTCCTGGTGGTGATGGACGAGGCCGCCAACACCGCGCCGCTGCCGATCCTGCCCGATCGGCTCTCCCACTACGGGTCCCGGGGCGTGGTGGTGATGATGATGCTCCAGTCCTGGGCACAGGGCGTGCACGTATGGGGCGAGGCCGGCATGGCGAAGATCTGGAACGCCTGCTCGGTGCGGGTCTATGGGGCCGGCGGCTCGGAGGACGCGATGCTCCGGGCCCAATCGGCCTTCTCCGGCCGGTTCGAGGCGGGTACCACCGCCGTCACGCACGCGTCCTCGGCCTGGTGGGGCTCGACGGTGACCAGGGCAAGCCGGCCCGAGGTCGTACTCGACGTGGCAGACGTGGCCGCGCTGCCGCGTGATCGCATGCTGGTGCAGATCAGCGGCGGCAGACCGCTGCTGGTGCGCTCCGTACCGTGGTGGGAGGGTCCGCACGCCGACGCGATCCGAGCCTCGATCGCCCAACACGGCCCGTGACGGCGGCGCGAGGCGAACTCCGGTCCGCTACCCGCCGGCGCCCGCCGGCGGTGCTCGATGGATGTCCATCCAGGCGGTCGCGAAATCCACGTACGGCCGGACCGGTACCAGGAAGGCGTGCGCCGCGCCCACCCGGCCGCGAGTGATCGCCCCGGGATGCCGCTTCTCGAAGTCCCGCCCCAGCTCCGGAAAGTCGTGGTCGCTCAGTGCCACGTCGGAGAAGGAGCACCACGAACTCCCGTGCGAGGCGGCGATCTTGCAGATGTAGCGGCGCTGCGACCGATGACGGTGTCGGTATTCCGCCAGGTGTGCCACGGAAACGACGCCCCACCCGACGCCGATCGCGAGCACCCTGGCCTGCGTGTCGTACAACCGACCCATCGGCGAATCCGGGCCGAAATGCGTCCTCCCGTGACCTCGGGTGACCTCTTCGGCTCGGCCACCCAGTGCCACGACCGAGGCCAGCGGATGGTCGCTGCGCAGTGCCCCCCGGTCGGCACGAATCGACTCGGCGAACGCGCCCACCGCTGCCGACACCGACGCGTTCGCGTCGAACGGCCGGTGCAGATAGCCGGCCAACTCCTCGACCGTCCGGCCGGCCGTCGCGTCCGTGAACGCCTGGGAGGTGATCGAGTTCTCCGGCGTGTACGCGGGCACCACCAGGGTTCCGTCGCCGCCGAGCACGACCCGGAACGCCGACCGGAGATCCCGCGACCAGGCCCCGGGTCGGCCTCGACCGCGCACGGCGCGCAGGGAACTGTGCACCATCACCGTGTCGCCGGGTCGCAGGCCCGACTCGGCCAGGTCTCGGGCGAGTTCGGCGACCCGGGCCGGCTCGGCGCGGTTCGATGTCGAGTCGGTGGACCAAGACGCGTCGGAGGTCGATGTCTCGAACACTGCTTCCTCTCCGGGAAGTTGGCTCGGCGTGGCGCGCCGTTCGTGCCGTGGGCCGGTTCGGCTCCGCGGACCGCGCGAATTGGCTGATCAGGCGCGGTCCTCGGCCTCGCCTCAGGCCCGTGTCGCGCCCGAGAATCGAACCGAGTGTCGCGCGGGGTCCCCCATCCCGCGTGACTGCACGCGAGCCGCGGAGGAGAGCAAGATGGCCCATCCCGATGCCGCGCACCTCGATTCGAGAACCGAGGCGGTCGCACCCGCTCCCGCGCGGGGACACGAGCTCTACCGGGGCGGTGACCAGTCGCTGCTGCACCCTTTGCTCAACGCCCACTTCACCCGACACGCAATGGAGGTGGTGGGCCGCAGACAGCTGGACGCTCGCTTTCGGGTCCTGCACCAGGGAGCGGTGAAGGCGTACGACCTCAGCTACGGCACCGACGTGATGATCTGTCCCGCCGAGCCACCCGATCTCTACATCATTCGCCTCGAACACCACGGGCGAGCCTCGCTCAACGTCGAGGGCGGCATGCAGCCGTTCTCCCCGAGCGTGGTCAACCCCGGACAGGTCGTGGTCGCCCACTGGGACGCCGACACCGACACCCGAATGCTCTGCGTCCCCCGGCAGGTGGTGGCCCGGGCGGTGCGCGACCAGATCGGCGAGACTGCCGACGAACCGCTCGGCTTTCGGGCCGGGTTCGACCTGCGCGTCCCCGAGGCACGCACCTGGATGCGGGTCGCCCGACGGTTCGTCGAGGAGGCCGACAGCGGGTTCTTCGCCGAATCCCCCTTGGCCGTAGCACACTTCGAACTGGCGCTCGTGCACGGCCTGTTGGCCGTCCAACCGCATCGCCTCTCCGAAGCGATCCGGCGCTCGGCGCCGGTCCGGGGCACCGGCCCGCTGCAACGTGCCCTCACGTACTGCGAGGCACACGCCGGGAAGCCGATCTCGGTCGCGGACATCGCCGCGGCCGCCCGGGTGAGTGTGCGCACCCTTCAGGAACAGTTCCGCGTCCACTTGGACACCACCCCGATGGGTCATCTGCGCCGGATCCGCCTGGCCGGCGCGCACGCCGACCTCGTGGCCGTGGCTCAGGGCCGGGCGAGTGGAACCGTCACCGGGATCGCCGCCGCGTGGGGCTTCCCGGAGCGCCGACACTTCGCCGCCCACTACCGGGCCGCCTATCACCGGCCTCCCTCACAGACCATCGGCGGGCGCGCGACGGATCCGGACCGTCCCGCGCCACCCCGATGAGTCACGGCGTGTCCTCACCCGCCTGCCGGCGCGCTCGCCAGATCCTTCGCGATCCTGGTCCGCACGTGCGCGATGATCCGCATCATGTCCGGGCAGTACACCGTGGGATTCAGGAACCCGCTGCCCGCGCGATAGCGGTGGATGAAGAATCCGCCGCCGCAGACATCGCGGATCGAACATGAGCGACACGTCGGCGACAGGCCCTCGATCCCGATCTGGCGAGCCACCACCGCCGGGTGCCGCAGCGCCGCGTCCAGCGGGTCGGTGAGCACCGACAATCCCGTGGCCGCCGCGCCGTCGAACGCCGACTTGATCGTGTCCACCTGCTCGATCCCACCGTCGGTGTCGATCGTCACGGTGGTCGCGGGCCCGATCCCCACCTGTTCGGACCGGGTGTGGCCGCCGAGCACCAGACTCAGCAGATCCTCGAACAGCTTGACCCGGGTCTCCTGGCGCGGTGCGTCGTACCAGCGATCGAAGGCCCGCACGATCCAGTCGCCGTAGGGTGTGCGGCTCGACCCCTCCTCGCGCAGTGGCGGCGGAGACGTCCAGTTCCCGTGCGGTAGCACGAAGTCGAGCATCGGCGGCTCGTGCGTCAGCAGCGACTCGTACACCTCGACCGGATCGTTCGCCACGTCGATGACGCACAGCAGCCCGCCGAACAGTCCCGGCCGCGACGGATCACGCAGCCTGGCGACCGCCTCGGTCACCGCCGCGTGGCTCCCGCGCCCGTCGGCGAAGCGCCGATGGCGGTCGTTGGCGAGTTCGCCGCCGTCGACACTCACGCCGACCCGGAAGTCCAGTGCGTGCAGGGCGTCGAGCATGCGGTCGTTCAGGAGCAGACCGTTGGTCTGCACGCCGAAGGAGACGTGCGTGCCCGCCGGCACCTCTCGGCGCACGGCCTCGGCCATCCGCGTGATCAGTGCCGGTCCCGCGAGCAGCGGCTCGCCGCCGTGCACGATCAGCTGCACGCGCTCCTGCCCGTGGGCGCGCACGTGTTCGCCGATACGGGCGGCGGTACGGTCCACCACCGCCGTCGACATCGTCTTGGCGCTCGACCGCCAGGATTCGTCGCCCATCTCGTACAGGTAGCAGTAGTCGCACGCGAGGTTGCAGCGGCTGTGCATCTTCACCACGAAGTGGGTGAAGGGCACCGGCTGCCACGTCGTGCCCGGGCTGTCGGGATCCAGCAGGTCGGCCGGCCATTCCGCCGGTCTGCGTACGGGAGCTTCGAGGTTGACCACAGTGTCTGCTCCGGGTGGTTCCGAGGATTGCACCGGCGCGATCCGTGCGGGTGGGGGGTACCCGGCCGGGTCCGGCGGACCTCGGGGGCATCCGAGGTCCGCCGGGGCATCAGCCGTTCCGTCGACCGCCCGGCGTCATGCGCCGGTCGATCGAGGGTGACTGCTACTCGCCGCCGACGAAGCTGTTGTAGCCGATGCGCGGACCGCCCGCCTCGGACTCGGCGGCGACCCGACGCAGCGCCATGGCCAGCGGGGATTCGCCGGTGCGGTCGAACGCGGCGGGGGCGGCCGGGGAGTCGGTGACGACGGGCGTCGAGTTCACGGGGTTCACGAGTGGCTCCTGTGGTCGATCCGGTGAGGCGACCCCAGGCTAGGAAAGCCGGACTTCGCCGGCTCCGATCGCAAACGGAACTCGCGCGATCGGACCCGGCCACCGCGCTCCCACGCCCCCACCCGCGCCCGGAGGTCAGGACCCTGATGCGGGTGGCCCGCGGCCGCCGTGGCCGCGCTGCGGCACGTCAACGCCTACCGGGTGCCGTCGCGGAAGTCCGGTCGACCGCGACCTCGGGCCGACTCCTTTGAGCGATCCGCCCCCGACGTGCCCGGCTCCCGCGAGCGCGTGTGGTCCGGGCATGCGGGGGCAGGTGTGGGTCGTCACCGTCGATCCCGCAGGAGTACTCATGAGCGCCGCGAAGAAGGCCGGCAACACCGCCGACAAGGTCAAGGGCAAGGTCAAGGAGACCGCCGGACACGCGGTCGGCAACGAGCGCCTCGAAGCCGAAGGCCACGCCGACCAAGCAAAGGGCGACCTCAAGCAGGCCGGCGAACACGTCAAGGACGCCCTTGAGGACTGACTCACGCCTGCGATCGCTCGGGGCCGTCACCGTCGTCATCGGTGACGGCCCCGACGCGTGCCCGGCCGGCAACGGGACGTGGACCGCTACCGAACAGGGATGGATCGTCGGGGGTTGCCGGAATCCGAGCCCGTCGTCCGCACACCGGTGCGCCCGGTGGGTGTCCCCGCGATGTTTGTCCGCCCTCGTCGCGTGATACGCGCCCGCCGGAGCGGGCCGTCGCCCGCTCCGCCGGCTACCACCGGAAGGATTCCAGCATGCCCACGGTAACCACGCGTGACAGTGTCGAGATCTTCTACAAAGACTGGGGCAGCGGCCGCCCTGTGGTGTTCATCCACGGCTGGCCGCTCAACGGCGACGCCTGGCAGGACCAACTGAAGGCCGTCGCCGACGCCGGATTCCGCGGCATCGCCCACGATCGACGCGGTCACGGCCGCTCGACTCCGGTGTTCGAGGGCTACGACTTCGACACCTTCGCCGACGACCTCAACGATCTCATCACCCGATTGGATCTGCGCGACGTCACTCTCGTCGCGCACTCGATGGGCGGTGGCGAACTCGCCCGGTACATCGGGCGCCACGGCACGAGCCGGGTCAAGTCGGCCGTGTTGCTCTCCGCGATCACGCCGCTCATGCTCCAGGGCCCGGACAACCCGGAGGGTGTGCCGCAGTCCGTCTTCGACGACATCAAGAAGGGGATCATCGCGGAGCGTTCGCAGTTCTGGAAGGACACCGCGGTCGGGTTCTTTTCCGCGAACCGCGACGGCAACAAGGCAACCCAGGGCAACAAGGACGCGTTCTGGTACATGGCCATGGCCGAGACCATCCAGGGCGGCGTCGCGTGCGTCGACGCCTTCGCCCACACGGACTTCCACGAGGACCTGAAGAAGTTCGACGTGCCCACGCTCGTCGTCCACGGCGACGACGACCAGGTCGTGCCCATCGACGCCACCGGCCGCAAGAGCGCGAAGATCATCCCGGACGCGACCCTGAAGGTCTACCCGGGCGGCTCCCACGGCATCGCCCTCGTCCCGGGCGACAAGGAGAAGTTCAACAAGGACCTCATCGAGTTCCTCAAGAACTGACCCCGGGGGCCGGGGGTCGGGTGGGACTCGGATCCGTCCGGGCCCACCCGGCCGACGCCCGCCGCACAGGCGACCATGGCATCCGTGCGATCTCTCGACCTCGGTCGACGCCCCGCCGTGCCCGTCCCGATCACCAATGCTCCGGATTCCATTCGAAGAGCAGGATGGTCACGTCGTCCCGCAGTTGGTTGCGCTGGTAATCGAGGATGGCGTGGATGAGCAGCCGCAGCACCTCGGCCGGGCGCTGTCCGGCGGAGTATGAGCGGATGATGAAATCGGTGAACCGGTCGAGGCCGAACTCCGCACCGTCCGCGTCGCGAGCCTCCACGACACCGTCGGTGTAGAGCAGGACGCAATCGCCCGGTTCCAGGGTCGCCTCGTGGACTTGCCGGGCTGCCGGGGCGAGTGGACCGGCCAGGCCGATCGGCGGCTGTGGGGGGCTGTCCAGCGCCCGGGCGAGCACCCGCTCGGCACGGATCAGCAACGGTGGGGGGTGACCGCAATTGACCCAGCGCAGCACCCCGGTCTCGGCGTCGAGCAGACACAGCACGCCGGTGCAGAAGTAGTCGGGCAGCCACTGGGCGAGCGCCTGGTCGACAGAGCCGACGATGTCGGCCAGGTCGGCACCGCCCCGGCGGGCGTTGCGCGCCGCCGCCATGGCGACCGACGTGGTCAGGCCGGCGTTCACGTCGTGACCCATGGCGTCGAGGATCATGGTGTGCAGGATGTTCTTGACCACCGAGTGGTCGAAGGCGTCGCCCGCGACGTCGTACGCCGGTTCCAGGACCGCGGTCGATACGCACCTGCTGCTGCCGATGGTGCGGGGTGGCAGGAAGGCCCGCAGCATCTCGGCGGGCATCCGCATGGTCGCAGTGCGGGTGCGGGCGGCGAGCCAGTCGCTGTAGGCGCGCTTGGAGGTGATCAGCATGGCGAACAAATGGGCCAGCATCCGGCTGCGGCGCATCCGCACCCCGTCGAGCGAGGCGGTCCGCACCGCCAGCACGCCCAGCCGCTCCGAACCATCGACCAGAGGCATCCAGAGGATCAAGCCGTCGTCGGCCTCGGCCACCTGCGGGGAGACCGTGCGATACGCCCAGCCGGCCGACGAGCGATCCACCGGCAGCGACTCCAAGGCCTCGTCGAGTGGGATGAGCAGCTGTTGTTGCAGGTCGACGAGGTAGATCAACGCGTTGTCCAGGCCAAGGGCACAGGCGCCCCGGTTCGCCAAGGCGGGCAGTTCGACCGGCAGGGCAGTCTGCGCCTCGATGATCAGCTCTTCCAGCCGATTCTCGTCGACGGCGGTGTCGGGACCGGAGGACGCGTGCGATGTGTCCGACACGGGGATCACCCCTTCCGTGCCCAGTTTCACACCGATCCCGTCCTCTCTCGCGTCAGCCCGTGGCGGCAACCCGGTCAGGTCCCGTTCACCGGGTGCTCGCGGGCCGTGCACGGCACGGCGGCTCGGGTGCGGTTCAGGTGAATCTGCTCGACACGTGGATACCGGGGAAACCCATCGGTCGGTTCGGCGCGCACGCCTTGGCGCGAGGCCGACGAGTCCCGGGGTCAGCGTCCCGAACGATGCCGGGCGCACTGCCCCGAAGGGCGACGGTGGTCGAGCCCGGCCCCCGCCGGGGCCGTGACCGGGACGGGCAAAATGGGTCGCGTCGCCGCCGATCCGCGTGTCACCGTGTCGGATCGACGGAGGTGGGGGTCCGATGGCATCGATCGTCATCTGTGGCGCCGGCGTGGTGGGTCTGGCCACGGCCCTGATGCTGGCACGCGACGGGCACGAGGTGACCGTGTACGAAGGCGACCCGTCCGTTCCGCCGGATGATCCCGCGCAGGCGTGGACGGCGTGGCAGCGGCGAGGCGTGGCCCAGTTTCGCCAGCCGCACAACCTGCTGCCCCGGTTTCGCGGAGTGCTCGCCGAGGAACTGCCCGAGGTGATCGACCTGCTCGTGGCAGCCGGCTGCTTCGAGGGCAACGCGCTGCACCCGCTGCCCCCGAGCGTCGCCGACTACGTCCCCCGGCCCGACGACGACCGCTTCCGCTTCCTGACCGGCCGACGCCCCGTCGTCGAGGCGGTGTTCGCGTCGGCCGCCGTCGCCGCCGGGATACGCGTCCATCGGGGCACCACGATCACCGGCCTGCTCACCGGCGCACCGATCCTCCCGGATATCGCCCACGTGATCGGCGTACGCACCACCGACGGCACCGAGTTCCACGCCGACCTGGTGATCGACGCGACCGGCCGCCGGACCGCCTCGGCGCGCTGGCTGACCGACATCGGGGCGCCGGCTCCGCTCGTCGAGTCCCAGGACGGCGGATTCGCCTACTACACGCGCTACTTCACCGGTCCGCGGCAGCCCGTCCGACGGAGCGCGCCCTACACGCCGTACGACACGTTCGCGCTGCTGACCATTCCCGGCGACAACGACACGTGGTCGGTCACCGTCGTCGCCACCACCGGTGACGCACCGCTCAAGGCACTGCGCGAGCCCGATTGTTTCACCCGGGTGGTCCGAGCCTGCCCGGCTCAGGCTCACTGGCTGGACGGCGTACCGGTCACCGACATCGTGGTGATGGCCGGCATCCTCGACCGCCGACGACGATTCGTGGTGAACGGCCACCCGGTAGCCACCGGCTTCGCGGCCGTCGGCGACGCGTGGGCATGCACCAACCCCACCGCCGCCCGAGGGCTGAGCGTCGGCTTGGTCCAGGCCCAACTGCTGCGCGACGTGGTGCGCCGATGCGCGGACGACCCGGCCGGTTTCCCGCTCGTGTGGGACGAGGCCACCGAACGGGTCGTCACGCCCTTCCATCACGACCAGATCCACGCCGACCGCGCACGCGCCGCAGCGATGTCCCCCGACCGAACCGCCGCCCCCGCCCCAAGCCCCTTCGGCGCGGCGGCTTTCCGCGACGCCGAGGTCTTCCGCGCCCTTCTGGAAAGCGCAACCTGCCTGGCACTCCCCCGGGACGTGCTCGCGCGCCCGGACATCCGGGCAAGGATCGACACCGCGCGACCCGAACCCGCGGACACGGCGGGGACGGCCGGGCCGAACCGAGCGAGCCTGCTGCGGCTCCTCACCTCCTGACGAGGGTGTCGAGCCGCAGCGGCGGCCGAAGCCGGCCAGGCGCTCGGAACTGCCGTGGCGACTCGGTCGCCGGCGGTGGCGGCCGGGAACCCCACGCCCGGCCTCGCTCCTCCCCCGTTTTGCCTCCTGCGCCGTCATGCGCGACGGACCGCCCTTCCGCAACGCCTGACGCGCCGGAGGTCGACCCGGGTCCGTTCGATCAAGCGTGCGTCCGCGTCCGACCGGTCCGCGCGGGCTGCACCAGGCGCCGGCGTGGACGTGCTCTCGGGGACGGTTGGTGACGGCGAGCATGGGGCTTCCACTAAGCGTGGCCACTACATCGAGATGACATCCCGCTTCCCGCCTCGGATTCCGGATCGCACGCCGTTGCGCCGTTGTTTCCGTGTTCCGCGAGGCAGAATCGAAGAAGAGCGCCCTTCACCCGCTTCGAGGTTTCACTTGCGTCCGAGCGAGCGCCGAACGTGTCCGGGCACTCGCGAGGAGGTTTCGATGCGCAGAACAGGTACCGTCACCGACGGCCGCACCCGGTTCGTGGCCGATCGCGGCCTGGTCGCCCGCATGCTCGTGACGATGTTCGTGCTCGGCCTGTTGTACGTCGTGTTCGTCGGTGTGCTCGTGGTGGCCCTCGGCCGCATGTGGCCGCTCGCGGTGATCCTGGTCGGCAGCGTGTTCATCGCCCAGTTCTGGTTCAGCGACCGCATCGCCGTGTTCGCGATGGGTGCCCGTGAGGTCACCCCCGAACAGGCTCCCGAACTGCACGGCGCCATCGATCGCCTGTGCGCGCTGGCAGACATGCCCAAGCCCAAGGTGGCGATTGCGGACAGCGACGTACCCAACGCGTTCGCGACCGGCCGCAACAGCAAGAACGTCGTGGTGTGCGCGACCACCGGCCTGATGCGGCGCCTGGAGCCCGCAGAGCTCGAAGGCGTCGTGGCCCACGAGTTGTCGCACGTCGCGCACAGGGACGTCGTGGTGATGACGATCGCGTCGTTCCTGGGCGTACTGGCCGGCCTGTTGACCCGGTTCGGCATCCAGTTCGGCCTGTTCGGCGGCTTCAGCCGGCGCGGCAACGACCAGAACACGGCGGTGCTGATGCTCATGGTCACGGCGGCGAGCGTGGTCGTGTACACACTCAGCTTCGTGTTGATCCGCACCCTGTCCCGCTACCGGGAACTGTCGGCGGACCGCTCGGCCGCGTTCCTCACCGGCCGGCCCTCCGCGCTCGCCTCGGCGTTGACCAAGGTCAGCGGTCAGATGGCAAAGATCCCCACACGCGATCTACGCAAAGCCGAGCCGTTCAACGCGTTCTTCTTCGCGCCGGCGATCGCGAGCAAGGAGAGCCTGGCGAACGTTTTCGCCACGCACCCCACCCTGGAACGGCGCCTGGAGCAGCTCGCCCGCATCTCCGGTGAACTGGGTCGGGCGGCCTGATGGGCTTCCTCGACATCCTCCTCGGCCGCGACAAGCCCGTCCGGCCCGACTTGGACCAACTCTTCGGGCTGCCGTCGGCGGCGATCACCCTCCAAGCCGCGGCCGGGTTCACCCCCACCGGCAGCGGCTCGGTGTGCTTCGCGTCGGTCGAGGGTGGCGCGTTCGACGCGGTACGCGACGACGTGAAGCAATTGTTGGGCGACCTCACGCAGACCCGCGACGCGTACGGGTACACGTGGCTGGTCGGCTGCGGCGCCCCCGACGACATCGGCTCACTGGTCACCGACCTGCACGCGGTCAACTCTGCCTTGGAGGGCTCCGGCTTCGGTCCGCAGCTGTTGTGCTCCCTGGTGGCGTTCCACCACGACGACGGCCGCAGCCTGGCGTTGGTCTACCTGTACAAGCGTGGCACCTTCTATCCCTTCGCACCGGTCCCCGGCACGCACGACAAACGCGACAGCGCCTTGGAACTCGAAGTGTCGGCAGCCGTACGGGACGACCTGCGCGTGGAAAAGGACCTGTCCCGGTGGTTCCCGGTATGGGGGGCACCCGGCCTCTAGAGCGCCGCGCCCCGCGTGTCCGTGTTCCCGGCCCTGTCCCACTTCGACGGCGGCAGGCCGGCACAGCCCGAGGAGGGGCATCCGCAGGACGCCCCTCCTCGGCCCGAAATCAAGCTGCGGGCACACGCAGTGGGCGGCCCCGGCGTCGCCGGTCGTCGGGCGTGGTGTGCCGGGGCGGGCGAGTTCGTGCCACCTGGAAGGGGCGCCTCGTGGGATACCTGCCCGCCAGGCGGAGTGCCCGATCAGGGGCTGTTCGAGGGCTCGAAACCGCAGGCCGGGTCCGGGTTCGAAGGCTCTGGTGCGGTCGGGAGGCTCTGAGTCCCGGTGCCGTGGATGAGGCGGATCACCGCCTGGCTCACCGAGGCGTAGTCGTGCGTGTTGGGCACCTCGCCGGCGATCCGGTGGTCGCGCATGACCAGCACGCGGTCGGCGAGGGTGACCATCTCGGGCAGGTCGCTCGTGATCAGCAGGATGGCGAGGCCGTCGGCGGCCAGGTGCCAGATGAGTTGATGGAAGGCGGCCTTGGTGCGGACGTCGATGCCGACCGTGGGTTCGTCGATGATCAGGATCTCGGTTTGTGCGGCGAGCCACTTCGCGAGGCTGACCTTTTGTTGGTTGCCGCCGGAGAGTTGGCCGACGAGTTGGCTCGGGCCCGACACCCGGATGCCGAGCCGCTCGGTGTACTCGGCGGCGAGTTCGCGTTCGCGGTGGGCGGGGATGTACCCGAGGGCGCGTCGGATCCGCGACCACACGGTCACCGCGATGTTCATCGTGAGCGGTTGGTCGAGGAAGAGGCCCTCCTCCTTGCGGTTCTCCGGGACGTAGCCGATGCGGTGCGTGTTCAACGCTTGGCCGACGTTGCGGATGCGGACGTCCTCGCCTCGGACGCGGATGGTGCCGCCGACGACCCGGTCCAGGCCCATCAGCGCCTTGGCGAGTTCGGTGCGGCCCGCGCCGACGAGGCCGTACAAGCCGACGATCTCCCCGCGCCGCACGTCGAGCGAGATGTCACGATGCCCCGAGGCCGTCGACAGCGCGTCGAGTTCGAGCATGGGCGGACCGTGTGGATCCACCGTGCGGGGCGCGAACTCGCGGGCGGTGTGAGCGCGTCCGACCATGACGCCGACGATGTCGTTCCGGCTGTACGCGGCGATCGGCTCGCTTTCCAGGACCGAGACGCCGTCGCGCAGCACGGTGACCGTGTCACAGACCGCGAACACCTCTTCGAGTTTGTGGCTGACGAGCAGGACGGCGGTGCCCTGGTCGCGCAACCGACGCACGATGTCCAGAAGCCGGTCCGTCTCGCGCAGCGTGAGCGCGGAGGTCGGCTCGTCCAACAGCAGCACCTTGCTGTCGGTGGACAACGCCTTGGCGATCTCGACCAGTTGGACCTGCGCCGTCGACAGCGAGCCGACCCGCGCGTCGAGATCCAGATCGAGGTCGAGCAAGTCCAGGCAGCGTCGGGCCTGTGCGCGCATCCGGTCCCGGTCGACCAGTCCGCGACGGGAGGGAATCCGCCGCAGGGTGATGTTCTCGGCGACGGAGAACTCGGGGATGACGTTGCGTTCCTGGTGGACCACCGAGATTCCCGCGCGCACCGCGTCGTGGGGAGAGTGGAAGTCGATCGGGGTGCCGTCGAGCGCGAGCCGGCCGCGGTCGGGCTGGTACAGGCCAGTGACGATCTTGATCAGGGTGGACTTGCCGGCGCCGTTCTCGCCCAACAGGGCGTGCACGGACCCGGCGCGCAGGCGCAGCGTCGCGCCGTCGAGGGCTCGGACGCCTGGGAAGTACTTGGCCAGACGGTCGGCCGACAGGATCGGTTCGGCGGGTTCGGTGTGTGTAGCGGAGTGGGTCATGATGTGCTCCTCGCGCCGGCGGTCGGCAGCGGTTTCGCCTGGTCGTCGGGCCGGGGTTCCGGCTGCGGGGTCGGATCCCGATCGGGCGCCCGCCCGGTACGGTCCTGCCGGCTCGACCGGATTCGCCCCACGAGCACGGTGCCCAGCACCACGGCGCCCACGGTGAAGTTGACCCAGCTGGGGTCCAGCGAATACTGGGCGCGGGCCACGTCCACCAGTCGCACGATGAACGCCGCGAGCACGGCGCCGAGTACGGACACCGACCCTCCCGCGAGGGCGGCCCCGCCGATGATGGGCGCGGCGAAGCTGGGCAGGAGCCAGTCCCCGCCGATGCTCTTGTTGACCCCGGGTGCGGAGGCGACGGTGAGGATCGCCGCGACCGCGACGATCAGCCCCGACAGCGCGTGCGCCACGATCACGCTGCGATCGTTGGAGATGCCCGACAATCGCGCGGCCAGAGGGTTGCCGCCGGCGGCCAGGAGCCGACGGCCGGCGGTCGCGCGTCGCAGGAAGAACGCCAACGCGGCGGCGAGGACCAGCGCGATCAGGAAGATCACCGGAATGTTGAACACGGACCGGTCGCCGAGCCGGGCCAGGCTCGACGAGCCCGGATCGATCGTGCGGGTGCCGGCGAGCCGGTATTGGAGGCCGCCCAGGATCGTCATGGTGGCGAGCGTGACGATGAACCCGTTGATCCGCGTGGCCACTACGAGCAAGCCGTTGACCGCGCCGATCGCCGGCCCCGCGACCAGGACGATCGCAATCGCGATCGGGGCTGACACACCGTGATCGGCCATCAGTACCGCAGTCAGGACGGCCAGGAAACCGCCGAGCGTGCCGACGGACAGGTTCATCTGTCCGACCGCGAGCACCACGAGTTGGGCCAGGCCGATCAGGATCGGGACGGTGAGGTAGATCAGGATGCCGTGGATGGCGTCGCTGCGGAGCAGGCTGCCGTGCGAACTCGCCACCAGGATCGTGAATCCGATGGTGCCGACCGCGAACAGGGTCATCTCGGTGGAGCTGGTGAATCGTCCCAGTGCCGCGCGGTAGCCGGTGCGGACAGTGTCGGGGGCGCTCACGGGTGGGCCACCGCCCGTCGGGCCGAGACGACCGACCTGATCCGGTCGGTGGACAGCGCGAGGAGCAGGATCACGCCGAGATAGATGTTGAGGTTCTCCAGACCCGTGCCCAAGGTGGTCAGGCCCTGTCGGATCACCTGCACGAGCGACGTGCCGAGCAGGGTGCCCACGACCGACACGGCGCCGCCGGTGAGCAGGGTGCCGCCCAGGACCGGGCCCAGGAAGGAGGGGATCATGAACTCCGAGCCGATGCCCGCGGTGAACGAGCCGCTGGTGACCGCGAGCATGAAGCCCGCGAGACCCGCGAGCATCCCCGACAGGGCGTGGGCGCCGATCACTCGACGCGCGACGGGGATGCCGGAGAGCCGGGCCGCGGTGCTGTTCGAGCCGACCAGGAGCAGTTCGCGACCGGTCCGGGTGCGCGAGTACAGGTAGCCGACGAGCAGCATCGCCACGATTGTGAACAGCAGGATCTGCGGGATCGCGGGCGAGCCGCAGACATTGCCCAGGCACACGTCGGCCATCGAGTAGCCGCGTAGTTCGTCCATGCCGGCGGGCTTGGCGGTGAAGGCGGCCACGGTGGTCAGTTGCGAGTACGTCAGCGACACCAGACCGAGCAGGGCGAAGTCCATCGCGAGCGTGACCACGAACGAGTTGACGCCGGTGGAGCTGATGATCCAGCCGGTGAGCGCTCCGATGGCGGCACCGGCGAGGAGCCCGACCAACAGTCCGGCGTACAGCGGCATGTGCCATTGCTGGTACGCGATTCCCATGAACATCGCGGAGAACGCGGCCATCCGGCCGACGGCCAGATTCATGTGGCCGATCGACATCGTGGCCAGTTGGGACAGTCCCACCACGGTGAAGACGGCGATGTCGCGCAGCAGGGGGAAGACGGTCAGCTGTTGGTCGTAGAAGGACGCGCGGGCGGAGCCGAAGAGCACCACCAGGGCCGCGCCGACGATGACCAGACCCATGCGTTGGGCCGTGCCGACCGACCAGCGATCGGCCCATCGGGCCCGCGGCGCAAAATCGGGCGCCGTGCGCGGACGCCCGACGTCCGCGTCGTCGGGTGCGGGGGTGTGCCCGGTCATGTCGTCCTCCTGTCGTCGATCGCGTCGAGGTTCCACGCGATGCCCAGGCCCGCGGTATCGGGCGCGACGGCGTGCCCGTCGCGGACCCGCATCTCGTCGTGGGTGATCGCGCGCAGCTGTGGGATGTGTTCGACGTAGCGTCCGTTGGGTACGGCGGCCGTCAGGCTGACGTGCAGTTCCATCAGGAAGTGCGGGCACACCTCGACGTTGAACGTCTCGGCGAGGTGGGCGACCTTGAGCCACGGGGTGATCCCGCCGACCCGGGCGACGTCGACCTGCACGATCGATGCCGCGCCGCGGGCGAGAAAGTCGCGGAACTGGCCCGGGGAGTACAGGGATTCGCCCACGGCGATCGGAATCGACGTCGAGCGGGCGAGCGCGACGTGGCCCTCGACGTCGTCGGCCGGCAGCGGCTCCTCGAACCAGGCGATGCCCAGCCCCTCGAGCGCGGCGGCGCGGCGGCGGGCCTCGGCCGCGGTCATCGACTGGTTGGCGTCGACCATGATGTCGAGGCCGTCCCCGACGGCCGCCCGTACCGCGCCCAGGCGTTCGACGTCCTGCTCGATCCTGGGTTTGCCCACCTTGAGCTTGACTCCCTGCCAGCCGGCGGCCTGTGAGGCCAGCGCCCCGGCGACGAGTTCGTCGGTGCTCAGGTGCAGCCAACCGCCCTCGGTGTCGTACAGCGGCACCTCGGGTCGAAAGCCGCCGGCCACCCGCCACAGCGGCTCGTCGGCCCGCAGGCAGCGCAGGTCCCACAGCGCGGTGTCCACCGCTGCCAGCGCGAGCGAGGTGATCGCGCCGACGGTGGTCGCCCGGGTCGCCGCGAACAGGTCGTGCCACACCCGTTCGATCTCTCGGGCGTCGCGGCCGGCGAGCAGGGGCAGGAGGTGATCGCGCAGCATCGCGAGTACGGACGTTCCGCCGGTGCCGATCGTGTACGAGTAGCCGGTCCCGGTGTTCCCGTCGTCGGTGGTCAACTCGACGAAAACGGTCTCCTGCTTCACGAATGCCTGTACCGCGTCGGTGCGTTTGGTTTCCACCTCCACGTCGATCATGAAGGCGCTCGCCTTGATGATCCTGGTCATGCGTGTCTCCCGAGGTCGTGGATGCGGGTGTGCGTGCGGTGTGGCGGGACGGCTCAGGGGCAGGACAGAACCGAGGTCTTGAAGTCGTTCATCAGCTGGTCCGTCTTGGTCTGCCGCTCGGCGTCGTAGGTGCCGACGTTCTCCCGGGCGACCACGAAGGAGCCGGAGTCGATCACGGCGCCGGGAGTGCGCACGGTGCATTGCCCGCTCTGCAGTCGGCTCAGTGCCCACGATCCGACGTATGCCTGGCCGGCCGGGTTCTGCGCGACGGTCGCGGACACCGAGCCGTCGGAGATGCCGGCCAGGATCTTCGGGTCGTCGTCGATGGCGACCACCTTGATCGACAGGTTGCCCTGCTTGATCGCGGCGGCCGCGGCCACGGCCGGGTTGTAGGCCGTGGCGACGAGCCCGTTGATCTGTGAGCCGTGTGCGGTCAGCAGGTCGGAAACCGCCTTCTGCGCGGTCTGCAGGTCGGTGTCGATGTCGGTCACCGTGGTCAGGAGGGTGACCTGGCCGTTGGTCTCGGCGACCGCCTTCTTGACCCCCGCGATCCGCCGCTGGGTGTTGGAGTCGACGTTGTTGCCCGTGAGGTGGACCAGGTTGCCGTGCCCACCCATGGCTTGGATGTCCGCCTGGGTGGCCTTGTACGCGGCCTGCTCCACGTCGGTGGACAGGCAGAAGTCGGCCTTGAGCGTGCCGCCGGCGGGACACGATCCCAGCGACGCGACCGCGAATCCCTTGGATTTGAGGTCGGCGAAGGTGCTGTTGATGTCGGTCGGTGACACGCCGAAGATGCCGAACGCGTTGTGGCCGCGCGCCGCGAGCGAGGTCAACAGGCTGTTCTGCTTCGCCTGGTTCCATTCGGCGGTCTCGTCGTAGGCCACGTCCCCGAGCCCGAAGTCGGCCTTGGCCTTGGCTCCGGTCGTCTTCCAGAGCTGGAAGTACGGGTGTGCGCCCCCGGGGACGAGGGCCACCTTGACGGCCGAGACCGGAATCTTGTGCGCCGCCTCCTTGTCGTTGGCGGCGCCAGTGCCGCCCTTGGTGCTGCACCCGGTCAGGGCCGCCGCCAACGACAGCGACACGGCGGCGCAGAACAGGGCGTTTCTGACGGGCGATCGCTTCACAGGGCCAACCTCCGGAGCCAGATACTATATTTTCGAGAAGCATGCTCGTGGATCTCGGCGAGGTCAAGGGTTCGAGTACGACGAATGTTTTCGGCCGCACGACACTGGAAGGCGAGCCGTGATCCCGGTCAAAATGCTGCCGTATGGCGCAAATTCGCTGGTCACGATCGTGGGTCGAGCTTCGAATGACGTCGATCCGGCCCTCGGCAATATCGTGCATCCATAGCCACAGAGGACGTAGATCGTATATTAATGACCCGCGACGGCCGCAGGTCAGCTGGGATCTGCGAAAGTCGTCACCGAAGCAGCGCGTCGGCGTGTCTGCGTCGAGGAGGAGAAGCGATGACAGAGGCGCAGCCTCGGCAGATGCTCGCGGACACCGTGTGCGAGGCGATCGCACAACGGCTGGTGGATCACGAGATCGAGCCCGGAGCCAAGCTCAATATCAACACGTTGGCTCAGGCCCTCGACGTGTCCCCCACCCCGGTGCGGGAGGCGTTGGCCCGCCTGGAGGCCGACGGCCTGGTGGTCAAGCGGGCCCTCGCCGGATACTCGGCCGCGCCGCTGATGAGTGGCAGGACGTTCGACGAACTGTTCGAGATGAGGCTGCTGTTGGAGCCGGCGGCGGCGGCCAGGGCCGCCGTCCGGGTCGGCGAGGAGGGCTTGCGGTCGCTCACCGACAGCCTGACCCGGATGCGTGCCGCGCACGGCGACAACAGCCGCGAGACCATGCGCCGATTCCTCCACCACGACGCGCTCTTCCACGACGTGATCGCGAGCTCCGGCGGCAACTCGCTGATGGCCGACACCCTGCGCCGCTTCCGGTCGCACACGCATCTGTACCGGCTGTACTTCCCGGCCGGGGTCCCCGACGCGACCTGCCGGGAACACGAACGCGTGCTCGACGCCATCCGGGACGCGGATCCCGACGTCGCGGCGGCCGCGATGCGCACGCATCTGCATCGGGCGCAGGAGCGCCTGCTGCCCGGGCTCGTCGCGGCGGAAGACGGGCAGGCGTGAATGGGGTGGGGGCAGGGTGGCGTGGAGCCACCGGGACGGTCGCGGACAACGACGACGCCGAGTGGCATCGGGTGTTGGACGTGAACGTCGTGGGGATCGTGCGGGTCTCGCGGGCGGCGTTGCCGCATCTGCGCGCCTCGAGCTCTCCGGTCTCGTCACCGAAGCCGATTGGCGGACGTGGTCCCGGCACGACCTGCGCCCCTTCGCCGAGACAGCGCTTCAAGAACTCGGGCCGGACCGGCTCATGTTCGGCTCGGACTGGCCGGTCTGCCTGCTCGCGGCCTCCTACCGCGACGTGGTCGACACAGCCGTGACCCTCACCGGCTCGTTGAGCCCGACCGAACAGGCGACCGTCTTCGCCGGCACGGCGACACGGGTGTACGGACTCAACGGACTCAACGGACTCAACGGACTCAACGGAGGAGAACGATGAACGAAAGCACAGGCGACGGGGTCCGCCGGATCGCGTCGGTGATCCGCGTCAGGCCCGAGAAGCTGGAGGAGTACAGGCGCCTGCACGCCGATCCCTGGCCCGGCGTGCTCGACCGACTCCGAGCGTGCAACATCGCCAACTACTCGATCTTTCTCCACGGAGACCTCTTGTTCAGCTACTTCGAGTACCGGGGCACCGACTTCGATGCGGACATGGCCCGCATGTCCCAGGACCCGGTCAACCAGGAGTGGTGGAGGCTGACCGACCCCTGCCAGGAGCGCCTCCCCGGAACGCCCGAGGGGCGCCAGTGGACCGAGATCCCTTCGATCTTCTTCCTGGAATGAGCCGCACCGTGCAGCGGAAACCCGACCGCCCCGGGGACGGATGCCCCACTACGAAGGGGAGTGCAAGATGAAGGTACTGCGCATCGGCGCCCCGGGTAGCGACGTCCGGCGATCCTGACCGACGGCGGACGGCTGCTGGATCCGTCCACCATCACAACGGACATCGATAGGCAACCGGGCCCGCTGATGTCGCCGCAAAACCACTGCCTGTCGGCGTCTTACCGGACGCCGCAGGTCACCCCGGCCGTCCGCGCCGACGGCGGCGGCGCGGTGCGCAAGTCGCTCCGGATCCAGGTCGGTCACCTCGTCCCGTGAACAGGGCTTTCACGGCTGCTGGTTGCTCTGGGATCGCAACCCGTTCAGCAGCCGGTCCAACGCTTGCTCCGTTTGCCCCAGCGCTTGCGGGTTCGCCGACCGGGCCAGCCACAGGGCGGCCTCGTTCATCGCCCCTGACAGCAACCGCGCCAGCGGCTCCACCGGTTGGTCGGCGATGGCTCCGGCCTTCACCAGCGCGTCGAGCGCCTCGGACAAATGCCGGGCGGAGGAGTCCTCGTCCATGGCCCGCCATTCATCCCACCCGAGTACGGCCGGCGCGTCGACCAGCACGATCCGGCGTACCGTCGGATCGCACCCGGCGGCGAGGAAGGTCCGGCAGCCGGCCCGGAGTTGCTCCCACGGGTCGTCGTACGGCTCGGCGGCGTCCGCGACCCGTTCTCCGAGTTCTCGCTGCACCTCCGCGACCACCGCCCGGAAGAGTCCGACCTTGCTCTCGAAATGATGATATGCGGCCCCCTTGGTGACCCCGACCGCCTGCGCCACGTCGGTGAGAACCACGTCGTGATACCCGTCGGCGGCGAACCTCCGGCGCCCCTCGGCCAGCAATGCCCGTCGTGTCGCCGCCCGCTGCTCGACCCTGGTGACAGTCATTCTCGATTCAGCCTTCCTTTCGCATACCCGGGGTATGCTACCGTCCGTTTCACATACTCAAGGTATGTGAACTTCGGTGCGCAGGCAGATGGAGACATGTCATGAAGGTCAAGCTCGGCAGCTTCTACCCGGTGCTCGCCACGCGCGATGTCGCCGCATCACGCCACTTCTATGCCCGTCACTTCGGGTTCGAGGTGTCGTTCGAGGCCGACTGGTACGTGAGCCTGCATCGCCCGGATGCCCCGCACTACGAACTCGCCTTGCTCGACCACGCCCATCCGACCATTCCCGAGGGGTACCGCACCCCCCTCAGGGGCGGCCTTCTGCTCAACTTCGAGGTGGACGACGTCGATGCCGAACACCACAGGCTGGTCGCACTAGCGGGTCTGCCCGAACTCCTCTCCCTGCGCACGGAGGAATTCGGGCAACGCCACTTCATCGTCGCGGCGCCGGACGGCGTCATGATCGACGTCATCACCATTGTCCCGGCCACCGAGGAGTACGCCGAGCAATACACCCCGGGCCATACCCCGCGAGCCCAGGGCGTGCCACTTCGATGACCACGCCCATGCGTTGGCGGCCGCGGCGAGGAAGGTCGCCTCAGGGCGGACCGCGAGCTCGTCGTACCGCGCGTGGACACAGTGCGGTGTCTCTTGAGGCGGTTGCTGGTGCGGACATCCAGCTCGGACTTCGAGAAGGTCACCCCCCGTCACGCGAGTTCGACAGTGTTCGGCGCGGTGGTGGCACTGCCCTCACGGACCTCACCGGGGGTGTCGGTGTGCATCGGCGCCGGTCGGCGGGGGGGGAGGGGCGGATACGTGGTCTTCCATGGCGAGCAGGCCAAGGGCTGTTCTCAGCATGGCCGTGCTCCAGTTGAGCGGCGTGTGGGGTGAGGGGACGATCAGTTCGTTGCCCTGATCGTCGCGGTAGGTGACATAGCATTCCGGGACTCGGTAGGGCGGCACTTCCCTTACGTGGTAGCCGTCGTCCTCTCGGAGCACCGCGTGCCACTGGTTCTCGCCGGTGACGGTGGCCAGCATGCTGTTCAGCCGGCGCACCGCGAATTCGCGGTAGTTCCGGGCCTGTTCGGGGTCGCTCCGCCGCGTGTGCAGACTTCGGCGGGCGGCCCACGCGGCCAGTTGTCCGAGTGGGTGCGTCCAGGCGGCCTCGCGCCCCTGCGGTGTCAGGCGGCCGCGCATCTCCTGCTTGCGGTCCAGGTCCATGTCGCCCCCGCGCGCCTCCGCGTCCGCCCTGATCTCGTCCTTGATGGCGCGGACGGTCGCCTGCACCTCGTGCGTATGGAAGTTGACGCGCTGGTAGGAGTCCTCCGCATAGCGGATCAAGCCACCCGTGGCCGGGTCCTGCAAGGAGAGCAACGCGTCGAGGACCACGGTCTCCACTTCGCGCGCGGTCATGGGCCGGGCAGGCTCGCCGATGGGGACGCGAGCCTCGGCGAGCAGTTCCGGCAGGCCGTACATCAGGAGGTAGACCAACGACGCGTCCGCCCGGCGGTGCCGGATCGAATCGAGCTCGTAGTCCGGTGATTCGAACGGGATCCTGCGGCCGATTTCCCGGAGACCGGCATCCACCATCGTGCCGACCCTCGCGGTGAAATCCTCGCCGTCCGCCAAAAAACCCACTGTCCCGTTGTCCGTGAGCACCCTGATCCTGTCGAGCAAGGCTGTCTCGACGGCCATCACCGACGTGCGCCGCGCGGCGATCTCCTCCCATGATCCGGAACTTTCGTATCGCGGGTACCCGACCGCCCGGAGAAACGGCACCACGAAGCGAAGGAACTCTCGGTGCGCCGGCAACAGTTCGTCGGTTCCGATGAACCCTCGATCCAGAGCGTCCAGGACGAGGAACGCGAGCATCTGGAACGAATCCTGCTTGTTCCGCCACGAGTTCGGCTTCTCGGCCTCGAGATCGTCGAACCACAGCGATATGTGCGGCCATTCATCCTGCCCGGTATCCCCTCGCTCCACGACGGCGGCGAACCGGGCGAGTTGCGCGGGTGTGGAGATCAGGTGCAGCGCGCTGTGGATCAGCTCGCGCCCGATGTCCCCTTCCCGCGCGTATCGGACCGGGTCGCTCAGGAAGAGCTCCATCATGGCGCTCGCGGACTGCACGTGATCGCGCAGGTAGAACATCGTCGACATCTCGCCGTGTCGCACGGTGGGATCGGCGGCGATGTCCGTCGCGGCGACGATGGACACCCGTCGCGCCTCACCGTCGACCCGGACGCTCCCCGCCTCGATCACCGGCAGATCGAGCGCCCCTCGCTCCTTCAGCAGCGTCTCCACAGCGCGCAGGTGCTTCGGTGCGCCCCCCGCCTCCACCAGGCGCGCCACAGCCTGATTGGCGAACCGGCTCCCGGCGCCTTCGCACGCCTGGTGCGCGCGACTCCTCGCCATCAGATCGCGCAACAGGGACTGGTCGTACTGCTGGTGGGACGCGGACACACTTGCTCCGTCATACGTGGCCGGCACCGGTGCGGCACGGCTCGGTTTCGTGAAGACCGTCGTAGCCACATACCGGACGACGGGCGGTCCGCAGAGTCTCACGGAATTACCGGAAACACGCCAACGCCTCGACTGTCCGGGGATCAGCCATCACCCTCGGTACGCACGCTCCCGGGCCATCGGAGGAGCCCGTTTATGTATTCCGAACGTGGCCGGGAAGGCCGGGCGCAGCACAACCGTCGGTGTCCCGGGCAAGCCGCGCCGTTCGGGCCGGCCCTTACCCCGTGACGCGGACCACGTACTTGCCGGCGCCTCGGCCCTCGGCGAGGAGGTCGTGGGCGGGTGGGACCTCGGTCAGGTCGGCCAGTTCCGTGACCGGGAAGTCGAGTCGGCCGCCGGCCAGCAGGTCGAGGGTGCCCCGGATCGCCCTGGCCACCCGCTGGGGCGCGCCCGCGACCAGACCGCGGTGGCTGAAGCCGGTCACCGTGATGTTCCCGCCGATCAGTCGGCCGGCCGGCGGAAGTGCGTCGAGCGCGCCGCCGGACGCGTTGCCGAACAGCACGATCCGCGCGCCGGTCGCCGCGACATCCAGGTCCAGGGCCAGTGCGCTGGTGCCCAGGGGGTCCAGGATCACGTCCACGCCGCGTCCCTCGTTGGCCGCCCGGATGGCGTCCGCGTCCATCTCGTCGCGCGCGATCGCGACGTCGTACCCGCTCTTCAGCGCCACCTCGACCTTCTCCGGACGCCCCACCGTGCCGATCAGCCGGCCGCCGCCGAGCAGCGGGACGAGCTGCGCCAGCGCGCTGCCGATGCCGCCGCTCGCGGAGTGCACCAGGACGCTGTCGCCGGGCGCGAACCGACCTGCCTCGGACAGCAACAGCATCGCCGTGGCCAGGCCCAGTGGCACCGCCGCCGCAGTGCGCAGCGACACCTCGGCGGGCACCGGCACGGTGAGGCCGGCCCGGGCGATGGCCACCTCGGCCAGGCCGCCGCCGTCCGGCACCGCCGCGACCCGATCGCCGACCGCCAGACCGACCACATTCGCGCCCACCTCGCGCACCGTTCCCGCGATTTCCAGACCGGGTCGGTACGGCCAGCTCTTCGCGTAGCCCGGATCGCCGCGCCGGGCCATCACGTCCATGAAGTTCAGCCCCGAGTACGCGACGTCGATCGCGACCTCGCCGGCCCCCGGCCTCGGCACGTCCACGTCCGCGACCTGCGACTGGCGTGCGTCCCCCGGCTCGGTCATCAGCAATGCGCGCATATCCATCCCCGCCCTCGGATACTATGTTCGATATTCGACGTACGACGAAAGTAGTATCACGCTTCCCAGGGATGCCGAGCAAAATCGCCGCCAAGGCATCCGCCGCCGATCCCGCCGAGAACCGAAACCACGGAGAAGAGGCCGCAGATGCCCCGCTCGCACCAACGGCGCCCGGCACTGATCCACGTGGCCACCGCCGACCTGGACGTGCTCGACGTCCTGCACGCACTGTCCGACCCGACCCGGATGATCATCACCCGAACCCTCTACGACGACCCCGAGCGCGCCTGCGGGACGTTCCCGGTCGAGGTGGCGCCCTCGACGCTCAGCCACCACTTCCGGGTGCTGCGCGAGGCGGGCGTGATCCATCAGCGCGAGGAGGGCAACCGCAGGCTGACCACACTGCGGCGGGCGGATCTGGACGAGCGCTTCCCGGGTCTGCTGGACGCGATCGTGAGCGCGTACGACCGGCGGTCGGGCGAGGGCGGCTGATCGCGGCGCAACCCTATCCGGCTCATCGTGGCCTACTGGTGGTGCGGCGGGTCCGGAGGTGGCGGTGGGATGCCGGCGATGTCGGGTGCGGCCTCGGGCCAGACCAGCAGGACGGGGCAGGGGGCGTGATCGACGACGAACCGGTTGCAAGACGCCGGACAGGGCCTCCGCGAGCGGCGTGTTCAGGATCAGGCACCCCCGGACGGGCAACGGAATCGGCCCTTCATCGAACCAGACCCGTTACCCGACTGATGTCAGGGGTCGCCGGTAAGGATCTTGCGGGCCTCGCGGGCGGCGTAGTGCGTCAGCACGGAGTCGGAAACCGCCACGGCCGTCGAAGCGGCCGGTCCCGGTCTTCCTGTCCCCGGGACCCACACCATGTGTCCGGGCGCGGGGACAGGTCGGCCGGTGGGCCTGGTTGTACCGACAGGGGCATCGGCTGAGAGCCGGGGCCGCGCTTCCTCTCTCGTCGACGCCCGCAACGCAGCTGCGGGCTTGAGACTTACGAAGCCAACCGCTCGCGTGTGTCGAGACCGGAGCCGGTCGGTTCGACACCGCGTTCGGGCTGGTTGATCTCGGCCCACACCGCATCGAGGGAGAGGTCGAGGACATCCGCGATCGCAGCGATGGTCGGGAAGGCAGGGGTCGCTACGCGGCCCGTTTCGATCTTTCGGAGGGTCTCCGGTGAGACGCGTGCATCGAGCGCGGTCTCGAGCAGCGAGCGCTCTCCCCTGGCGCGACGTAGGAGGGTGCCGAGGCGCTGTCCGCGCTCGACCTCTTCGGGAGTGAGCGGCAATCTGACCATGGCTCCGATTCTAGTACCGGTATAGTTTGGCCGGTATAGTTATTGGTTGCATGAGAAGGGCGCCACATGATCGAGATCCTGAACCCCACCGAACTGGCCCGAGCAAAGAACACAGGCTCCCTGGTCGCCGGCATCCTGCAGACGCTGAAGAGCCGTAGCACGGTCGGCACGAACCTCTTGGACATCGATCGGTGGGCCGAGGGCATGATCGTCGAGGCCGGAGCGCAGTCCTGCTACGTCGACTACGAACCGTCCTTCGGACGCGGGCCGTTCGGCCACTACATCTGCACGGCCGTCAACGACGCCGTGCTCCATGGACTGCCATACGACTACACGCTTGCCGACGGCGATCTGCTCACACTCGACCTCGCCGTCTCCAAAGGCGGAGTCGCCGCAGACTCTGCCATCAGCTTCATCGTGGGCGAATCAAAGCCCCCGGAGAGCGTCGCGATGATCAGCGCAACCGAACGCGCGTTGAGCGCAGGTATAGCCGCTGCCGGACCCGGCGCTCGCATCGGCGACATCTCCCATGCCATCGGCTCGGTCCTCAGCGCGGCGGGGTACCCGATCAACACCGAGTTCGGAGGTCACGGCATCGGATCAACGATGCACCAGGACCCGCACGTTTCGAACACCGGGCGGCCCGGCCGCGGGTACAAACTGCGCCCTGGGCTTCTGCTGGCACTGGAGCCGTGGGTCATGGCGGACACCGCCGAACTCGTCACCGATGCCGACGGGTGGACGCTCCGAAGTGCGACAGGCTGCCGGACAGCACACAGCGAGCACACGATCGCCATCACCAACGACGGAGCCGAAATCCTCACCTTGCCCAAGCAGGCGCACTCGTGAGGTCGGAGCCCGCCCGTGGCCTGCGGCCTCTCCGCCACATACGCGGAGCACAGCCGCCGGAAACGGGTTCACTTCTCACCGTCGGCAGCGCCACGCGGGTCAGGCAGAGCGACATCCGAGCACCCGGCGTCCCGCTTGCACCTGGACGCACCACGTAAGCCGCGCGACGCGGGCCCCGACGCCGGTCCACGGTACCGACCGGCACACCACCGGAAACGACACCACGGCCCCGTCCTCGTTTGCGGGCGGGGCCCACGCACGTGCGGGATCTCCGGGCACGCACGATGGGGTGCCCGTGCGGGCACGTCCTCGGTTTGCATCGGTAACCCCGGGGTTAACCACGGTTCCGAGATCGGCCGTTGTTCGAAGTGAGCGCGAACGACAGTCTTCAGACATCGAAGAACGGCACGGCAAAACACGAAGGCCGCCGGCCGACCCCCGCCAACAACCGCCATCCTCAAGGGAGTTCATCATGGCCGCCATCGACAGCACGCTCACCGCCGGCACCGACGCGATCAGCACCACCCGCGACACCGTCGGCCGCTGG
>NZ_JBEXCV010000007.1:0-120282 GCF_040605455.1 Embleya sp. NPDC005575
CCAGCACTGGCCGGTCCTGCCGACCGAGAGTCGGATCCCGAACCCGTCGGCCAAAACAGCGAGTTCACGACTGGTGTATTGGCAGCCGCGATCGGAATGGAAGATCGTTCCCCGCTGCGGGCGCTGTCTGCGGACGGCGTCGCGCAGAGCGTCGGCGACCAGACTGGTGCGCAGGTGGTCGGCGGTTGCCCAGCCGACGACCTTGCGGGTGGCGATGTCGATGACGGTGGCGAGGAACAGCCAGCCTTCGCCGGTCGCCAGGTAGGTGATGTCGCCGCACCAGCGCGCTCCGGACACGGACGGGCCGGGCCCGAAGTCCCGCTCGACCAGGTCCGGGCGGTTCGCGGCGCGCGGGTCCGCGACGGTGGTGCGGTGCCCGCGCCTGCGATGCCGGCCGGCCAGTCCGGCCCGACGCATGAGCCGGGCGGTGCGGCGGCGCCCGACACGGGCGCCGCCGCGGACCAGGACCGCATGGATGCGCGGGGCACCGTAGCTGCCGCGCGATGCGCGGTGGGCCTGCGTGATCTGCTCGGTCAGCTCCGCATCGCGCACGGCGCGAGGGCTGGGCGCCGCAGTTCGGCGGTGGTAGTAGGCGGCTCGGGAGACCTTGAGGAGTTCACAGGCGCGTTTGACACTGTGACCTGCACGTTTCTCCGCCTCGATGAACGGGTGCACCGTCACCGGGTCTCCTTCGCGAAGAAAGCCGTGGCCCGCTTGAGGACTTCCACATCCTGGCGCAACCGCTGATTCTCCCGCCGCAACGCGGTCAACTCCTCGCGTTCGCCGCTGGTCAGGCCCTCACGCTCCCCGGCGTCGACCTCGGCTCGCACGACCCAGTCGCGCACCGCGGTCTCGGTCAGATCGAAATCCTTCGCGACCTGACCGACCGAACGATCACCGCGCCGACACAGCTCGACGATCTCGGCCTTGAACTCCGACGTGAACGAGCGGCGAGGCCGAGGCTTCTTCTTCCCCATACGCTCCATGATGGACATCCTCCCAAGAGGGGCAAAGCCCTCAGACAGGGTGTCCGTCAAACCGGATCAAGCCCAGGGTGCGCGTGATCGATTGGGCATGGTCGGCGCGAGGTGCCGCGTGGATCGATGCCGCGTACGTGGTCGTCCGCCTCATGCACGAAGGCCACACACCCGAAGCGGCCGAAGCGTGGGCGATGCACGTGCCCGCTTTCGCCAAGGCGCCCGACCGGGTGATCGACGCGTTCGCCGCGAAACTCTCCGGAATGTGGGAGTTCATCACCCGATCCCCCCGGGCACGGCCGCACTCCCGAGCACTCGCCGACACCGCCCGGGAATGGGCCCGATACCGGCTCGACTGACACCACGACCCGTGAACCGAAGCGCCCGGGGCCGTCGCCCAACGGTCCCCGGGCCGAGCCGATCAGCGATCCCTGAAGAGGCGAGCTCTTCCTTCGCTGTCCGGCGATTGAGGTCGAGGTCTCGGCGGACACCAGCGGCTGGGAGCGCCTCTCCGGGCGTATGTCCGGCCGGCGAGGTCCCGGCGGCCGACCACCGGCGTGGAGCCCTCACAGAGGCTTGGGAGGCCGTGAAGGGCCCGGACTTGTTCGGCGCGCCACAAAGGGCGTAAGAAGCTCTCTGCGGAGCGGGCTGCGTTGTCGCCGTCCGCGTCGCCGAACGGGCGTACGTCGAGCCGGCGCCCCCAGAGCGTCGCGAGGGACCACTTGCCCGAGTCCGAATCATTGGCTCTCGGGGACTTCGACTACGTCGTATCGGGTACGACGTCGCGCGTTCCATTCGGCGGTGTACTCCGGAGCCGGTCCGCTGAGCAGCCAGGTAGCCAGTCCGATGCCGCCACCGGCCAGGGTTCCCAAGGGTGACGCTGTGGCCAGGGTGCCGGCCGCACCACCGATTGTGCTGACGATCGCGGTTACGGACCGGCTGGACAACGATGCCGGAACGCGGGCATCCACGCCGCCGACGTGGCTTAATCGCTCACCGACGTTTTGCAACCCCTGGATGTCGGAATCGGCGTGCCAGGCGTGCAGATCATCACGGCAGGCATCCAGGAAGTCATGCCATTGTCGCCTTGTCAGGCGGCCGAGAAGGTGCTTGTACTCATGCGGAAGAACGATCGTACGTGACGGATCCCGATAGGCGAGGGCGGCTCGGCGACGGACGCCACGCAAGGGTTCGGTGTCCTCGCTCGAAAGCCCCACACCGTGTGTGATGGCGATTGCTCGGTAGTAGCAGCGGTCGAAGGCCTTCCGAATCGTCTCGGCGTCGGACAACTGGGCCAAGTCCGAGGCGTCGAGTGTGGTGCTCAGTTCACGCCAGGCAAGGCTGCGCCTGCGTTGACCGTTGTTCGGGTCCAACGTTGCCGGAGAAACTACGCGTTCCGCGGCGCTCCTGCCCGCAGACGTCAGCAACGGCAACCGGTCGAAGCCTTCGGCGGCAAAATAGCTGGAATCATCCGGTATGAGGCGCTGCGGAATGGTGGTCAGCCGCCCCTCGTCCTCGGCTGTGAGCCAGAACCGCCAGGCCCTTCGCAGGCGGCGGCACTCGGTGGCTTCGACGAGGTTGGTGTCGCGCAGCAGTCCCACGAGACCGTCAACTACGCCGTCACGTGTGCAGCGTCGGCTGACTTCGTCGGCGGAGTAGTTCGCGGCCAGTGCTTCCTGAATCGCGCGCCTTTGGTCGTACGGTGCTGCCAGCGATGTGAACAGGAAGCCGCGGTGCGCGATGTCGAGAAGCGAACCGGCCAGTGATCCACCCTCGGTCAGCACTTCGAACGGGTATCGCCCGTCACCTGATTCACTGCCCAGCGCAAGGTCGAGCGCGCCCGCGTCGGCGAGGCGGTGGAATACCGAACCGTCCAGGAGTTGCGCCGGTGTCATGACGCGGCGCGGTGCGCGAATGGTGTCCCAGCGCAGTTGACCGAGGACGTCCGGGGGTAGTGGGCCCAGCACCATCGAGGCGATTCCGCCCCGGGCCTCCAACTGCAGCCTCTGGTGCGGCGAGTCGTACCACTGCACCAACAACGATGCTGTCGGAAGTGCCACAGTAGCCCCCAACCACTGATACGACCTGGTGGCAGGGTAATCGATTCGAGCGAGGAATGTTCGATAGTGAGAAGAATGTCTGCTTTTGAATGACCCTGGATGGTCAAGTGAGGATCACGAGCAATTCTTCGCCCAATTCTTGAGATTGGGCTTGCCGGTCAAGTAGTCGGCCGGCGAGATACCGGGGCCGGAGCCGGGCGGCTCCGGCGGGTGGGTCAGCGCAGGGCCGCCGGTTTCTTGTCGCCCTGTTTGGCGTCGGTGGTGGTGAGTTCGCCCCAGTAGATCATTCGGTTACGGGAAGTGAACTCCGGATCGCACGTGGTCAGGGTGATCAGCCGGCGGCCGGCCGGGCCGCCCAGGTCCGGCGGGCGCGCGGTGAGCACCGAGCCGTTGGACGGCTTGGTGATGAACGGGCCCTTGACGATCGTGTAGGTGAACCACTGCGTCTTGGTTTCGACGACCACCTTGTCGCCCGGCTTGAGCTTGTTGAGGTAGCGGAACGGCTCGCCGTGCCCGTTGCGGTGGCCGGCGAGCCCGAAGTTGCCGGGGCCGCCGGGGCCGACGTACGGCGGGTAGGTGTAGTGGCCGACGCCCTTGGAGAGGGACGCCAGGCTGGATCCCTCGATGATCGGCTGGAACCAGTCCGAGCCGAGTCTGGGGATCCACAGGATGGCCAGCGTCTCGCCGCGGATGCTGTGCGAACCCGACACCTTCTGGCCGTCCTTGCCGCCGTCGACGCTGACGTCGGTGGGGCCTTCCAGGACGTCGCTCGGCGGCAGCGCACCGGGCGGTTCGGCGTCCGCCGCGGGTCCCTTGGCCCAGACCTTGCGCAGTTGCTCCACTTCGCTCCGCGCCTCGGCCTGGGCCTCGAAGTTGGTCCAGTAGAGCTGGTGGACACACAGCAGCAGACCGACCAGGCCGAGTGTCAGGAGGAGTTCCGCCCCGACGCGAATGGTCTTGCGTACAACGCCCATGAACCGACAGCTTGGCACAGACAAGCAGTTTGGTCAGGTCCCGGAGACCGGAATGTGATGCGCTGCGCCGTTACTTGGCCGCGGCGAGCAGCGCGTCCGGCTTTCCCTGCGTCCGGGGCCGCTCCTCCTCCAGATGTCCCCAGACGATCAGCCGGTAGGTGGACGCCCCGTCGGGGGTGCACGTGGTGAGCGTGATGTAGCGGCCGGCCTTCTTGTACGGCCCCTTGTCCGGGATCGGGTCGATCACCTCGATGTGCTGCGGCGAGGTCTGCGGCAGGTCCGCGTCGATGGTGTACGTGAAGTAGGTCGTGGCGGTCTCCACGACCACCTTGTCGCCCGGCTTGAGCTTGTTGATGTAGCGGAACGGCTCACCGTGCCCGTTGCGGTGCGCGGCCACCGCGAAGTTGCCCTGGGTGTTCCACGGCATCGCCGTCTGCGGGTCCGTGTAGTGGCCCACCAGGCCGTTGTTGAGCACCTTGGCCCGGTCGGTGCCCTCCGCTATCGCCTGCTTCTCCATTCCGATCCTGGGGATGTACAACAGCGCGAACCCCTTGTTCGGCGCGACGAATTGGCCGGGGGCGCGCGGGTTCACCGCAGCCGGGTCGCTCCAGCTCTGCTGTATGTTGTGCGCCTCGTCCCGGGCCTTCTCCTCCGCCACGATGTTCGTCCACCACTTCAGGTAGACCACGTACAGGACCAGCAGCAGGCCCACCGTCATGGCGAGTTCGCCGACGAGTCGGGCACCCGCGGTCAACACCCGTGAACCCATCGACGGCTTGGCCGCCCGACGCCGGGCGGCCCGACCGGCCCCCTCGGCGACCGCCGGGCCCGCGGGCGGTCGGCCGCCGCCGGGCCGGCCGGGCTTCTTCCGCTGCGCCTTGCGTCGGGCCGCCCGCCCACCGGGGACGGTCGAAGTCGCGATCGTCGGACTCGACCGCACGGCCGGGGCGAGGGACGGGTCGAGCGACGGCGGGTCGCTCGCCGGATCGAGTACCGGTTCGACGGTGGGATCGAGCCGCGGGGCGACGGCCGGGCCGAGCGCCGGCCTGCCGATCGGTGCCCCCGCACCGGCCCGAGGCCACGCGTTGGGGCCGTTCGGGGCCTCGGCCGACGACGGTCGAACGGCGGGCAACCCCGCCGCCACCCCCGGGGTCGCGGGGAACGGTCGCACCGGCGTGACCGGCGGCGTCCCTACCGGAGTCTGCGGGCCGGCTCCGGCCGCCCGGTTCTGCGCAGCCCGCCGTCGCGCCGCGCGGCCACCGGGAATCGGCTCGGAAACGGCGGGAAGGGCCGCTGTGGGCGGTTCCGCGAAGCGGGGCTGGACGAGGTCACCCGAATACGCTCCGGGCACGTACGGGGCGATCTCGCCGGATCCGTACCCGCCCTCGGGTGTCGGGGCCTCGGTCAGGCCGGGAGCGGCGTGCGCCCCACGACGGGAGCCAGTCCCACCGACCGGGCCGGCGCCGTCGGGTCCCCGCACGTCATCAGCCAGTTCGCCAGCATCCGGTGGCCGTACTCCGTCAGCACCGACTCCGGGTGGAACTGCACGCCTTCGACCGGTCGGTCGCGGTGCCGCAGGCCCATGATCACGCCGGTCTCGGTCCATGCGGTCACCTCCAGTTCGGCCGGAATCGTGTCCGGATCCACCGCGAGCGAGTGATAGCGCGTCGCGGTGAACGGCGACGGCAGGCCGGCGAAGACGCCCGCCCCCTCATGCAGCACAGGGCTGGTCTTGCCATGCAGGAGTTCGGGGGCCCGGCCAACGGTAGCGCCGTGCGCCGCCGCGATGGACTGCATCCCCAGGCACACCCCGAAGACCGGCACCCGGCCGCCCTCGCGGCGGACCATCTCCATGCAGATCCCGGCCGCCTCGGGCGTCCCGGGACCGGGCGAGAGCAGTACGCCGTCGAACTCCTCGGCCTCTTCGACGGTCACCGCGTCGTTGCGTCGGACCTCGCAGGTCGCGCCGAGTTGGTACAGGTACTGCACGAGGTTGAAGACGAAGCTGTCGTAGTTGTCCACGACGAGAATGCGCGCACTCATCCGGGCAGCCCTCCCGGCAGCGCCGTGGGGGAGGTCGCACCGGTCGCACCGGCCGGGCGCGGTGCGCCGCCGGGGCCGGTGGTGTTCGTGACGTTCTCCTGATCGACCGTCACATCGCTGAACGGGAGCAGGGGTTCCGCCCACGGGAAGACCCACGTGAACAGCGCGTACACGATCGCCAACACCAGGAGCAGGGAGATCAACAGCTTCACCCACGCGTTCCCCGGCAGAGTGCGCCAGATCCAGCCGTACATCAGGCCCAGGCCCTCTCTCGCTCGCCGCCCGCGCGGCTCGACTCGCTCATCCCTGCAACGCCGCCGGTTTGCCCGCCGCCAACGGAGTGCGCGACTCCAAGTGGCCCCAGACGATCAACCGGTGGGTGCTGCCGAACTCAGGTTCGCAGGTGGTCAGGGTGATGTATTTTCCGGGAGTCCTGTAGGCCTTCTCCGGGACCGCGTCGAGCACGTGCACGTCCTCGGGAATGGTCTTCAGGACCGCCTTGTCCCCGCTGAGGCTGATCGGCTTGTCGATCGAGTAGACGAACCACTCGGTGATGCCCTCGATCACGATCTTGTCGCCCACCTGCAGCTTGGGCACGTTCAGGAACGGGTCGCCGTAGGTCTTGCGGTGCCCGGCGATCGCGAAGTTGCCGTCATCGCCCGCCTGCGCGCTGCCCTTGTACCAGCCCAGGCCCTTCTGCAGTTCCTTGGGCGAGACGCCGGGACGGATCGTCTTGTACCAGTCGCTCCCGAAGCGGGGCACGTACATGGTGCCGAACGGTTCGCCGTCCTCGTACGGAGCCTGCTTGGGCGTCTGCGCGACCGGTACGTCCTTGGGCACCGACGCCACGATCCGCTTGCGCGCCTCGTCGAGCCTGCGCATCTCGTCGGCCCGCGCCCGATCGGCCAGTACGCCGGTCCAGTAGAGCTGGTAGACGACGAACAACAGGATGACGACGCCCAGCGTGATGAAGACCTCCCCGAGGCCTCGCATCGTGGTCCGCAACACTGTCGTCAGACTCCCCTCGGTTCACCGCTGCCGATCACGTCCCGGAGACTTTCGCATACTCCAGGCCAAGGGGTCCCGTATACCCCGGCGCGTCCAGGCGCTTCTTGTCCTCGACTTTCCAACCGAGTCCGAACGCCTCCACGTAGTCCGTGTAGTTGGACACGCTCTTGCTCTGCTCCAACGCGCGCCGCAGGGCACCGGTGTCGCCCACCGCCGAGATCACGTACGGCGGCGAGTACACCCGACCGTGCAGGATCAGCGTGTTGCCGACACACCGCACGGCCGAAGTGGCCACGATCCGCTGGTCCATGATCTGGATCGCCCGTGCGCCGCCGCTCCACAGCGCGTTCACCACGCCCTGGATGTCCTGCTGGTGCACCACCAGGTCGTCCGCGGTGGGCTCGCGCACTCCGGGCACCCGCGACTTGGCGTCCGGCGGGGCGTCGGTCAGGGTCACCGTCAGCCCCTCCCCGGACACCGGGGTGACCCCGGCCGGATCCGCGACCGCGTCGATCCGACCGCGTGCCTGCGGGTCGTTGGCCTGCTCCTGCACGAGCGAGTCCACGTCCTTTTGCAGCCGGGACAGATCCTGCTGGGCACTCTCGTTGCGCCTGCCCTGGTCCCGGATCACATCGGACAGCCGAAGCATCTGCGCGTCGCTGCGCAGATTGGTGCCGTGCGAGGTGTCCGCGCTGATCCAGAACAGCAGCCCGGCCAGGGCGAACACCACAAGAGCGGACAACCGGGGTACGATCGCACGCCAAGTCGTTCCGAACGGCCGCATGGCGGAGATACGCACGTCGCCGTACCCTCCTTCCGGACCTGACAGCGACTACGCTAACCGACACATCACCGGATCGTGTCGCGTGTGCTGCGCACCCACTCGTCCGGCTACATCGACAGGAGAGACTCTCGTGCCGAAGTCCCGGATCCGTAAGAAGGACGACTTCACCCCGCCGCCGCCCAAGAAGACGACCATAAAGCTGGACTCGCGCCGCTGGGTGGCGCCGTTCATGTTGGCTCTCTTCGCGATCGGCCTGCTGTGGATCGTGGTCTTCTACGTGACCGACATGCGCTTCCCGATCGAGTCTCTGAAGAACTGGAACATCGTCGTCGGCTTCGGCTTCATCGCCGCCGGCTTCGGCGTGTCCACCCAGTGGAAGTAGCGCATCGGCGCAGCTCAGCGAGTTTTCCGAGGGAGACTCCACAGAGTTATCCACAGTGGGGATAACCAAGCGGATCCTGTGGATAACCCTTCACGATCCAACGAGTGGCCGGGATGCGAGTAACGGCTCGCATCCCGGATTCATCACTCTGGGTCAATAGGGCGATCCATCGCGTGACACCTCGGTCGGTCGATCAGCCGATCTGGGCGGTCCGGATCAGCACGATCGCCACGATGACCGCGGACACCGCGACCAGGCTCCCCACCTGGATCAGCGTGCGATTGCGTTGCGGTGCGTAGACCAGGCCGATCGCGGCCAGGGTGCCCGTGACCAGTCCGCCGATGTGCGCACGCCAGTCGATCGTGCCCATGTTGAGAAACGTGATCATCAGGTTGAGCACGAGCAGGATGGTCAGCGGCCGCAGGTCGTACCGGAGTCGGCGACCGAGCACGATCATCGCGCCGAACAGGCCGAACAGCGCCCCGGACGCACCCAGCGAGCCCTGCCGCGGGTCGGCGATCAGGTACGACAGCGCGGTGCCGCCGAATGCGGAGACCAGGTAGAGGGCGAGGAACCGGCTCCGGCCGAGCGCGGCCTCCAGTGGGGGCCCCAGCATCCACAGGCCGACCATGTTCAATCCGATGTGCCACACCTGCTGATGCAGGAACGCCGCGGTGAGCAGGCGGTACCACTGGCCCTCGGCGACCCCCTGCCACTCGCCCCCGTCGAAGAACCGGCCGACCAGGATCATCCTGTCGACGAACTTGTCGCCGATCACCAGCACCAGGAGGAAGACCGCGAGGTTGAGCCCGATCAGGGTCTTGGTCACGATCGCGTTCGCGGTCGCGGATGCGACTCGGCCGCCGGCCACTGTGCGCGCCTCGCGTACCTGACGGGTGCCGTGCCGTACACAGTCCGGGCACTGGAAACCGACCGACGCGCTCACCATGCAATCGCCGCACACCGGGCGCTCACAGCGGGTACAGCGAATGTTCGACTCACGGTCGGGGTGCCGGTAACACACGGGCGGACCGGCCGGTCCGGCCGCACCCGGTCGTTGTTCGTCGGGGCTCATGCTCACCTTCGGACACGTGACGCGGGCCGGGACCCGAAGGCCCCGGCCCGCGTGCTCGGGGTTCAGGACTTGACGGTCTCGACCTCGACGGTGTTGATCACGACGTCGGAGGTCGGACGGTCCCGCATGTCGGTCTCGGTACCGGCGATCGCGTCGACGACCTTTCGGCTCTCCGCGTCGGCGACATCGCCGAAGATGGTGTGCTTGTGGTTCAGGTGCGGCGTGGCACCCATGGTGATGAAGAACTGGGAGCCGTTGGTGCCCGGTCCCGCGTTGGCCATCGCCAGGAGGTACGGCTTGGAGAACTGCAGATCCGGGTGGAACTCGTCGGCGAAGCGGTAGCCCGGGCCGCCGGTGCCGGTGCCCAGCGGGTCACCGCCCTGGATCATGAAGTTGGCGATGACACGGTGGAAGACGGTGCCGTCGTACAGCCGGTCGGTGGTCTTCTGCCCCTTGCCGGGGTGGACCCACTCGCGCCGGCCCTGGGAGAGTTCCACGAAGTTCGCGACCGTCTTCGGTGCGTGGTTCGGGAACAGCCGGATACGGATGTCCCCGTGGTTGGTCTTGATGGTGGCGAAAAGTTCCTCGGCCACTGATGCGCCTTCCCTACGGTTACACGGACGGTCTTCTTGAATCCTCGAAATCCTCGCATGCCCCGGCCGGCTCCTGCCACGAGACCGCCGCAGGCACCGTTCCACCGTACGGATCCCCGGCACGAGGGGGGCGCATGATCCCGGGATCGTCGGGAACAGATAGCGGATGAACCCGGCGAGTAGGAGGATGTCGTGACCCGCATGGATCCGGTACGTGAGGCGACCGGCAGGACCAGGGAGCGCCTCGCCCCACACGCCGCCAACGCCAAGGACGCGGCGGCCCACTACGCGGGCGCGGCTCGTGATCTGGCGGTCGAGACCACCCGCGAACGTGTGGTTCCCGCCCTGGTGTACGCCAAGGACAATGCCGGCCCGCGCGTGGAGCACGCCGTCGAGGTGGCCCGGCAGCGGGTCCGCCACGACGTGGTGCCGCGCGTGTATCAGGCGGTCGATCAGGCCCGGGTCGCCGCCGAGCCGGTCCGCGACGAGGCCCGCTCCCGGGCCGGTGCGGCGCTGTCGGTGATCAAGGGCGAGGTGACCGCGGCGGAGATCGAGAAGGTCGCCCGGAAGAAGCGACGACGCGGCCGCGGCCGGCGCATCCTGTTGATCACCGCGGCCGCGGGCGGCGGCTATGCGGTCTTCGTGTGGTGGCGTCGGCGCAACGCGCAGCCCGAGTGGCTGACCGACGAGCCGGACCCCACGCTCCAGGGCTCCGCGACCACGCCGAAGACCGTCGAGTCACTCGACAATGAGGCCAAGCCCGCGGAGGACGAGTTCCGCTCGAGCACCCCGAAAACCGACTGACCACGACACGCGCTCGGCAGGGGCCCGCGGCACCATTCGATGCGGCGGGCCCTGCGTCGTGCGCGTGGGCCGGGCGGGTAGACAAAAAAAGACCCCGCCGACTGCGTAGTCGCAAGTCGGCGAGGTCTGATCCTGTGGAGCCTAGGGGAGTCGAACCCCTGACATCTGCCTTGCAAAGGCAGCGCTCTACCAGCTGAGCTAAGGCCCCTCGGTGTCCGAACCAGATTACCGGTAATCGGAGTCGGTGTTGGACAATACCTCACCCGGAGAAACGGACGTTTCACGTGAAACGTGCGTTTCTCCGGATGGGTTCAAGCTTCTGCGGGGTCTCCCACAGGATCTGCTCAGCGGGTGGCAGTACCCGCCGGAACCGCGTCCGTCGCCTCGGTCCACAGATCCTGCTCGGCCCGATCCGCCTGGATCTGGCGGTAGACCAACAGGCCACCTACAGCAGCCAAAGCCACCAGGATCAGCTTCTTCATCAGCGTGGCCTCTCCGTCCTGCGAGTGACGTTCGTGCACCTGTCCGCACGCCTGGGGCGCCGCGGCCGGGTTGGGCTCGACAATAACAGGTGCACGGAGGCACCGACCAATACCGAAACCCCCGGTCAGGCGGCAATCGAGGCCACCCACCGCCGTGGAAGGCCCGAGGCCCCGGAAGCGGTTGCTTCCGGGGCCTCGGGCCTTCCTGCGGGTGACTGGGGTCGGGGGTCAGTTGGGCCAATTGCCGTGGCCGCCGCGGAGGTCGCCGCCCGCGAGCGGATTGCCGCCGCGGTTGTCGCCGCCGCCGGACGGAGGCGGGGACGAACTGCCGGTGTTGCCACCGGGAGTGCCCGTCGAGTTGGACGGCGGTGGCGACGTGGTGGCCGGCTGCGGGCCCTTGGACACCGTGAGGTTGACGGTGCCGCCCTCGTTGATCTTCGAGTTCGCGCTCTCGCTCTGCTTGTAGACCTGTCCCGCCGGCTTGTCCGCCGTGTACTGGTCGGGGGACTTGGTGACCTTGAACCCGAGGTTCTCCAGCTTGGCCTTGGCTTCCTCGTACGAGAGGCCGACCACGCTCGGCACCTGTACCTGCGTCTTGCCGCTGAAGATGTTGAGGGTGACCTTCTCGCTCTCGTTCAGCTCGGTGCCGGAGTCGGGACTGACCGAGCACACCGTGTCGCGCTGGCAGCTGGTCAGCGTCTGGCTGCGCTGCACGTCGGCCACCAGGTTCGCGGCCTTGAGCTTGGCCGTGGCCTCTTCCTCGGACAGACCCTTGAGGCCGGTGGGCACGGTGGTCTTCTTCGGACCGCCGAAGGCCCAGACCTGGATCGTGTCGCCCTTCTTGGCACTCGTACCGGCCCGAGGGGTTTGCAGGCAGATGCTTTCCTTGGTCCCGGTGGCGCCCGGCGGACACTTCGACGGGTCGTCGTTCATGTTGATCTTGAAGCCGGCGTTCCCTACCGCCGTTTTGGCTTCGTCCAGGGACTTGCCGATCAGGGACGGCGTGCTCGCCGACGTGTCCTCACCGTCGCCCATCAGGGCCTTGCCCACGAAGAACGCGGCGACCAGGACGGCGATGCAGGCCAGGGCGAGCAGGATCCACGCGCCGCCCCGCGACTTGCGGGGCTCGTCCCGGCGGCGGTCGTTGTCGTCGAGTTCGTACTGCCCGGTGTTCGGCCCGCGACCGTGGGCCGGGATGACCTGTGTCGCCCCGCCCGCGGTCGGCGGCAGATACTGCGTCGCCGGATCGGCACCCATCGGCGCGGCCATCACGCTCGGTGCGCCCACCGGGAGCCCATGCAGGGCCCGCTCGATGTCGGCCCGCATCTCGTCGGCACTCTGGTACCGGTTGTCCGGGTTCTTCGCCAGCGACTTGAGCACGATCGAGTCGATCGTCGGCGAGACCTCCGGGTCGAAGGTGCTCGGCGGCAGCGGGTCCTCGCGGACGTGCTGATAGGCCACCGCGACCGGTGAGTCACCGATGAACGGCGGGCGTTCGGTGAGCAGTTCGTAGAGCAGGCAGCCGGTGGAGTACAGGTCGGTGCGGGCGTCCACGGTCTCGCCGCGGGCCTGCTCCGGGGAGAGGTACTGGGCGGTGCCGATCACGGCCGCGGTCTGGGTCATCGTCATGCCGTTGTCGGCCATGGACCGGGCGATGCCGAAGTCCATCACCTTGACCGTGCCCTGCCGGGTCAGCATGACGTTGGCGGGCTTGATGTCGCGGTGGATGATGCCGTTGCGGTGGCTGTACTCCAGGGCCTGGAGCACGCCGGCCGTCATCTCCAGCGCCCGTTCCGGCAGCAGCCGACGGCCGGAGTGCAACAGCTCGCGCAGCGTCGAGCCGTCCACGTACTCCATCACGATGTACGGGATCGAGATCCCGTCGATGTAGTCCTCACCGGTGTCGTAGACCGCGACGATCGCCGGGTGGTTCAGCGAGGCGGCGGATTGCGCCTCGCGTCGGAACCGGGCCTGGAACGTAGGGTCACGGGCAAGATCGGCGCGCAGTGTCTTGACCGCCACACTGCGTCCCAGACGAATGTCACGGCCCATGTACACCTCGGCCATGCCACCACGGCCGAGGACCGCGCCGATCTCGTACCGGTCGCCGAGGCGACGCGGCTCTTCCATAACTTCCAGCCCTTCCCTTACCGGTCCACGGCCTTCGGTCTTCGGCCGGCCGGGACCGAGGCGGTTGCCCGACCGGTCCGGCACGTTCTCCGACACGGTACCGGTGTGACGGCCCGGGGGGTCGCCACACCCGAGTCACGAGGACACGTCGGTATCTGATTGCAGTAGTGGTCGGAGTCTCTATCGGTGTGATTGCGGGCCATGGCTCACTTCTTGACCACGGCTTCCATCATTGCCTTGGCGATCGGGGCGGCAAGGCTGCTGCCGCTGACCTCGTTGCGCTCGGCGTCACTGTCCTCCACCACGACCGCCACGGCGACCTTCTTGCCGTCGGCGCCCTTGGCGTAGGAGACGAACCACGCGTAGGGCGGCTCGCTGTTCTTGACGCCGCGCTGCGCCGTGCCGGTCTTGCCACCGACGGTGACCCCGGGAATCTTGGCCGCCTTGCCGGTGCCGTTCTCGACGACGCCCTTCATCATGTCCTGGAGCATCTGCGCAACCTCGGGGGTGACGGCCTCGTTTGCCACCTCCGGCTGGGTCTTCTCAAGCACCGAGAGGTTCTGCGCGCGCAACTCGTCCACGAGGTAGGGCTTCATCACCTTGCCGTTGTTGACGATCCCGGCAACGACCATGGCCATCTGCATCGGGGTCGAGGCCACGCTGTCCTGGCCGATCGACGAGCGCATCAGCTGGCCCTGGTCCAGTCCGGCGGGGAACACGCTGGGGGCGACCCGGCTCGGGATGTCGAGCGGGTTCTGGTTGGTGCCCTTGCCGAAGTTGTTGAAGCCGAACGCGTCGGCCTGGGCCTTCACCTTCTCCTGGGACAACTGCTGACCGACGCTGGCGAACACGGTGTTGCAGGACATCTCAAGGGCCTTCTGCAACGTCGCGCCGTTGCACTCCTCGTGCGAGTCCGGGAGGAACTGAGTCGAGTTCGGGTAGAACAGCTTGCCGCCCTGGAGCGGGACGTTCGGCACGGTCTCCGGCTTGAACTGACCCGAGGACAGTGCCGCCGCGGCGGTGACCAGCTTGAAGGTCGAGCCGGGTGCGTAGGTGTACCGGATCGCCCGGTTGTCCATCGGCTTCTTCGGGTCGAAGTTGGTGTCCGGGGTCTTGCGCGTCTTGGACGTGTCCAGGGTCAACCCGTCGTACGCCTTCGAGGCCGCGTCGTTGTCGTTTTGGGCGAGCACGTTCGGGTCGTAGGACGGCGTGCTGACCATCGCGAGAACCTTGCCGGTGTCGGGGTCGATCGCGACCGCGGCGCCGGTCTTGCCGTCGAGGCCGTTGAACGCGGCCTCCTGCGCCTTGGCGTTGATCGTCAGCGCGACATTGCCGCCCCGGGTGCCCTTGTTCGTCACGGTGTCGAGCACCTTGCGGACGAACAGCCGGCTGTCCTTGCCGCTGAGGATGTCGTCTTCGAGCTTCTCGAGCAGGTTGCTGCCGAAGTAGGGCGAGATGTAGCCGGTGATCGGCGCGTACATCGGGCCGAACTCGTACTTGCGCAGGTACTCGAACTGCCGATCGTCGGTCTTGACCGAGCTGGTGATCGGCTTGCCTTCGACCAGGAAGTCGCCGCGCGGGTGCGAGTACTTCTCGTACGCCGCGCGTCTGTTGTGCTTGTTGTCCGCGTAGTCGTCGGCCTTGACGACCTGGACCCAGTTGGCCCGCAGCATCAGCGCCGCGACCAGGATCAGGCAGAAGACGGAGACCCGCCTCAAAGGCTTGTTCACGGTATGTCCCTCCCCTGGGCTTGCGTTGCGGCGGCGGCCGTCACTGTTGCTGCCCGCCGGAGCCGCTCTGGCCCGGTGGGCCGTATGGCGTTCCGCCGCCGGGGTTCGGCGGGGGAACGAATGGTCTGGGTGGCGTCGGGGATCCGCCCGAGGACGGTGGCCCGCCGGGTGCGCTCGGCACCCCGCCCGCCACGGTCAGCGCCTCGGGAGAGGCGGAGCCGTCGGCCGGCGTCGCACTCGGTGGTGGCGGGGTGGAGCCGGCGGCGGGCGTGGCGCTTCGCCCCGAGGCATGCGAGCCGCGTCTGGGCGCGACACCCTCGCTCGGATCGAACGCGCCGGCCGGTGGCGCCGGTCTGCGGGCTGTATCGCTGATCCGGATCAGGATCGCCACCAGGGCCCAGTTGGTGATCACGGACGAACCACCCTGCGCCAGGAAGGGCATCGTCATACCGGTGAGCGGGATCAGTCCGGTGACGCCGCCCGCCACGATGAAGACCTGGAGCGCGAGCGCGATCGACAGGCCCGCCGCGAGCAGTTTGCCGAACGGATCGCGAGCGGCCAACGCGGTACGCAGGCCGCGCTCGATCAGCAGCGCGTACACCATGAAGATGGCCATCATTCCGGCGAGACCCAGCTCTTCACCGACCGTGGTGAGAATGAAGTCGCTGCGCGCCGCGAAACCGATCTCGGTGGGGTGACCCTGGTTGAGACCGGTGCCGAGCAGCCCGCCGGTGCCGTAGCCGAACAGCGCCTGGGCCAGCTGCTGCGATTTCCCGGGCGCAGGGTGGGCGTACGCGTCCATCGGGTCCATCCAGGCCGCGACCCGGTCGTGCACGTGCGGTTCGAGCGTGCCGACCATGGCCGCGCCGGCCACGGCCATCACAACGCCGAACAGCAGCCAACTGGTGCGCTCCGTGGCGACGTAGAGCATCACCACGAAGACGCCGAAGAACAGCAGCGAGGTACCGAGGTCGCGTTCGAAGACCAGGATCAGGATGCTGAGCAGCCAGACCACGATGATCGGGCCCATGTCCCGGCCACGCGGGAAGTACAGGCCCATCACCTTGCGGCTGGCCAGCGCCAGCGCGTCGCGCTTGGCCATCAGGTAGCCCGCGAAGAAGATGGTGATCACGATCTTGGTGAACTCGCCGGGCTGGATCGAGAACGGTCCGAGCCGGATCCAGATCTTGGCGCCGTAGGTGTCACCCGGGAACGGGATGGGGGACACCAGCAGCACCAGGGCCAACGCCATGAACGTGTAGGTATAGCGCTGCAGCAGACGGTGGTCGCGCAAGGCGACCACCACGACCGCGAACAGGGCGACACCGATCGCCGAGTACATCAGCTGGGACCCGGCCGCCGCGGTGCCCTTGGCGCCGTTGAGGAGGCCGACTCCCTGGATGATGTCCAGGTCGAGCCGATTGATGAGCATCAGGCCCATGCCGTTGAGGAAGGTGGCCAACGGCAGCAGCAGCGGGTCGGCGTACGGCGCGAACTTGCGCACCAGCAGGTGTGCGAGGCCCGCGAAGACGCCCAGGCCGAGCCCGTACTTGACCAGGCTCCCCACCGGCAGTGACCCGTCCCCCGCCAGTCCCACGTTGGCATAAGCCAGCATCGGCACCAGAACCGCGAAGCCGAGCATCATCAGCTCGGTGTTGCGGCGATTCGGTGCGGCTTGGGGGGTGATCGTCGTGTTGCTCACGGCGCTCCCCTCAGTTCGTTCCGGTGGTTCCGGGCAGTCGCGGATAGCACTGCTTGGCCAGGTCGGCCTCTTCGGCGGAGAGTCCCGATCCGGGCGCCTCCGGCGCCGCGGCCGGCGGCGACGAACTCGGTGGCGCCGAACTCGCCGGTGTGGTTGGGCTCGTGGTCGAGGTGCCTCGGCCCTTGGACCCAGGGTCGGCCGTTGACGGCGACGAGCTTCGAGTGCTTCGCGATGCGGTGGTCGGGGTGTGCTTGGCGACCGGCGCGTTGCTCTGCAGCGTGGCCGGAAAGCCCGGGTTCTGCTGTGGGAACGTGTCCACGCTGCCCGCGGGCTGCCCGCCCGGGTTGCCCTCGGCCGCCTTCTTCGCTTCGTCCGCCGCATACGCCCTGCGACACACGTCGGCCTGCCGCTTGAGCCGGTCGATGGTGTGCCGCGCCTCGGTCAGGCTGGCCGCGTCGAGTGTGCTGTTGACCGCGTCCCTGTTGGTCTGGCCGATCATCGTGAGCTTCAGGTCGTCGTAGCTCTGGTAGGTGCTCGCGAGATTGAGACCCAGGATCTTCGAGTCGATCCCCCGGTAGATCGCGACGTGGTCTCCTTTGTCGGCCACGAAGTATTGCGTCTGCGTCCAGTAGTACGCGCCGCCGAGCGCGGCCACGAGCACCGCGAGCCCGCCCCAGATCGGCAGCGTCCTGCGCAGCGTGGACTTCGGCTTGGGCTTGCGCCGACTGCCCGGCTCGGAGACCAGGGCCTCGGTCTCGTACTCGCCTGCGGTCAACTCACGGGCCCGAGAGGCGGGTGTGGTCGGCAGTGTCGAGGTGTCGTCCACGACGGTGGCCACCGCGCCGACCACGATCGGGCTGTCGGAGGGCTGATCGGCCGGGTCCACCACGTCCGCGACGATGCAGGTGATGTTGTCGGGGCCGCCGCCGCGCAGCGCGAGCTGGATCAGCTCCTGCACCGCGTCGCCGGGGTTGCCGTAGGTCAGGAGGGTGCCCTCCATCGTCTCCCGACTGACCACCCCCGACAGGCCGTCGCTGCAGATCAGGTAACGATCGCCGGGGCGTGCCTCGCGCACCGACAGGTCCGGCTCGACGTGGCCGCGCCCGTCCAGGGCACGCATCAACAGCGAGCGCTGCGGATGGTGGTCGGCTTCCTCCTCGGTGATGCGGCCCTCGTCGACCAGGCGCTGCACCCAGGTGTGGTCCTGGGTGATCTGTTCCAGGGCGCCGTCACGCAGGAGGTAGGCACGGGAGTCGCCGATGTGGGCGAGGCCGAGTCGGCTCCCCGTCCACAACAGCGCGGTCAACGTGGTCCCCATGCCCTCGAGCTGGGGGTCGTCGTCGACCATCACACGCAGTCGGTCGTTGGCGCGATCGACCGCCGAACGCAGCGCGTCCAGCAGGTCGGCTCCGGGCACGTCCTCGTCGAGTTCGACGATGGTGGACAGGACTTCGGAGCTGGCGACTTCGCCCGCTGCCTGCCCGCCCATGCCGTCGGCGACCGCGAGCAGGCGAGGGCCGGCGTAGCCGGAGTCCTCGTTGCCTTCTCGGATCATGCCCTTGTGGGATCCGGCGGCGAAGCGGAGAGAGAGGCTCATTCAGGCTACCTGCGCAGCTCGATAACGGTCTTGCCGATACGGATCGGCGCTCCGAGCGGCACGGGGGTCGGACCGGTCAGGCGCGTACGGTCCAAGTAGGTACCGTTCGTCGACCCGAGGTCTTCGACCACCCAGCTGCCGTCGGGCGCAGGGTAGATGCGGGCGTGCCGACTGGACGCGTAGTCGTCGTCGAGCACGATGGTCGAATCGTGGGCCCGGCCGATGGTGATCTGCTGGTCCGTCAGATTTATCGTCGTGCCGGTCAGCGAGCCCTCGGTGATCACCAGCTTGCTGGGATTGTTGCGCTGGCCGCGGCGGGGCCGGGCCTGCTGCCGCTGCGGGGGCGGAGCCGGCTGCGCCTGCTGAGGCGGAGTGGCACCTCCTCCGGCGGCGGGCGCGGCGGTTCTGCGCCGCGCGGGTCGTTGGGTCACGCGTGTGCCGAAGAGGTCGCTACGGATCACCTGTACGGCGACGATCACGAACAACCACAGCACAGCGAGGAAACCCAACCGCATAACGGTGAGGGTCAGCTCAGACATGCGCCCGTTGTCACCCCTCGGCTTGGCGGAACACGACAGTGGTGCTGCCGAGCACGATGCGCGATCCGTCGCGCAGACCGGCACGCTGACAGTGCTGGCCGTCGACGACGATCCCGTTGGTCGAACCGAGGTCCGTGATCGACGCCGGAGCGCCGATGCGGATCTCGGCGTGGTGCCGCGAGACGCTCGGATCGTCCACGCGAACTTCCACATCGGTGCTGCGGCCCAACTTCACGACCGGGGCAGTGAGCTCGTGACGCACCCCGTTGACCTCCAGCCAGGTACGCAGCCGTGATGCCGGCGGCGGACTCTGACCGTAGGCCGCCTGCTCCCCCGGCTGCGGCCGGGGAGGCGTCGGCGTTCCCGGGGTCCCGGGCGGGCCGAAGGGTGGTGGTGCGGGCACCCCGGGCGGGGGTGTCCCGCCGGGCCGACCGTATCCATAACCCTGAGGTGGCTGCTCCGGTTGCGGCCCCCCGCCCGGGAAGGGCGGTTGGTGTGGGGGCTGCTGTTGATCGTGGTGCGACTGACTGCCTGCGAGTGCCTGACTGCGCACACGGTACAGACCCGTGTCCAAGTCGTCGGCATGCTCGAAGTGGACCTCGACCGGACCGATGAACGAATAGCGCTGTTGTTGCGCGTAGTCCCGCACCACGGTCGCCAGTTCGCCGCCGAGTTGCTGCACGTACGGGCTCAGGCGCTCATAGTCGTGTTGGCCGAGCTCGACGACGAAGTCGTTCGGGACCATGGTTCGGTCTCGGTTCCAGATCGTCGCGTTGTTGTCGCACTCGCGCTTGAGCGCGCTGGCGATCTCGACGGGCTGGACATCCGACTTGAACGCCTTGGCGAAGGCGCCGTTGACCAGGCCCTCAAGCCGTTGCTCGAACTTCTTCAGGGGACCCACGGGCACCTCCTTCCGTACGCGATCGGCCGGTCCGGTCCTACAGTCTGCTCACTGATCGTATCCACGCGTGGGAAACGGGCGCGGTTCCCTACCGTGGCCACTGTAAGGAGTGTTGGCTTTCACAGGGATTCCTACACCCTGTTGCTCCCTCAGTGGCTCGCTTGCAGTAGTTGTCCCGCGACCGTGTGCGTGGACGGGGTCGAAGCCCGTTCACCGTACGGTGCAGGGCAAGCATGCCGGAGAGGCGGGGGTCGTGGGGATCCCGGTCCACAAAGATGAACCGTTGGTTGCTGTGGGTGTCCATACGGATGCTCATGGTGTGAGCGGTGCGGCCTGCGGGTATGGATTCGTATCGGACCTTCGGCCCGTGCTAATCTTTGATTGCTCGCGCGGGTGGCGGAATAGGCAGACGCGCTGGATTCAGGTTCCAGTGCCCGAAAGGGCGTGGGGGTTCAACTCCCCCCTCGCGCACCGAGCAAAGGCCCCAGGTCATCGACCTGGGGCCTTTCTGTATCTCCGGCCGGGTGAGCCCGGCTGTGTCTTGGTGGTGGGCCGTGCGCTTGATCCGGGGAGGATCGGTACATGTCGGGGACTTCGGCAGGGCGGGAATTCATCGTTCCGGGTTTTCGGGACAGGTCGGATGTGGCGTCGAAGGCGCGGGGCAAGGGGCTGCGCGAGCGCGTGTCGCGGACCGCGCACGCGGGCTTCGAACCCGCGGTGGATCGGCCCGATGTGGTGGAGAGCGTCGAGCGGGCCAATATCGGGCGGCTCGATCATCTGGTGCCGCTGCGGATCGGACGGATGGCGGCCTCGCCGTTCGCGTTCCTGCGCGGCTCGGCCGGGTTGATGGCGGCCGATCTCGCGGCGCAGCCGGTCACCGGATTGACCGGGCAGATCTGCGGTGACGCGCACGCCGGGAACTTCGGGGTGTTCGGCACCGCCGAGGGTCGGCTCGTGATGGACCTCAACGACTTCGACGAGACCGTGCAGGGACCGTGGGAGTGGGACCTCAAACGACTGACCGCCTCGCTCGTGGTGGCCGGTCGGGTCGGCGGCCTGGACGCGGACGCGTGTCGCAAGGCCGCCTACGACGCCGCGGCCTCCTATCGCAAGACGATGACGGTGCTGGCCCGGATGCCGGTGTTGCAGGCGTGGCACGCGATCGCCGACGAGTCGCTGGTGGCGCACGCGGACGCGGCCGAGTTGTCCGGTCTGCTGGCCCAGGTCACCGCGAAGGCCCGGCGCAACACCAGCGCCCGGTTCGCGGCCAAGGCGACCCGGCGGCGCTCCGACGGCACCTGGCACTTCGTCCCGGAGCCGCCGGTGCTCACCTCGGTGGACGACGCGCTCGCCCATGCGGTGGCGGCCGGCCTGGAGAGTTATGTGGACACGCTCTCCACCGAGCGCCGGCCTTTGCTGGCCCGCTTCGCGATCGAGGACGTGGCGTTTCGGGTGGTGGGCACCGGCAGTGTCGGCACCCGAGCCTACGTGGTGCTGTTGTTGGGCAACGGCGACGAGCCGCTGGTACTCCAGGTGAAGGAGGCGCGGCCCTCGGCGCTCGCGCCGTATCTGCCGCCTGTGCACGTCGAGCACGAGGGGCGCCGGGTCGTGGTGGGCCAGAAGTGGATGCAGGCCGGTACCGACTCGCTGCTCGGGTGGACCTCGATCGACGGGCACGCGTACATGGTGCGCCGGTTCCGCAACATGAAGGGGAGTATCGACCCGAGCGTGCTGGCCGCACACGAGATAGACGACTACGCCCGGATGACCGGCGCGCTGCTGGCCCGCGCGCACAGTCATTCGGTGGACCCCAAGGTGCTCGCGGGCTACTGCGGCAAGAGCGACCGGCTGGACGACGCGTTCGCCCGGTTCGCGGTGCGCTACGCGGATCGCACCGAGGCCGACCACGAACAACTGCTCGCGGCCGTGCGATCGGGGCGGCTGCCGGCCGAGACCGGGGTCTGACCCCGGGGCGCGGGCGGCCGGCGAACAGCCGTGCCGCCGGCGCGGCCGCCGGGACGTCGGCGGACAGGTCCGAGATCGCGGGGATCTGCCGACCCCGATGGCGCGGCGGTCCGCGAGTGTGGGGTGCGGGTGTGCCGCCTCGTGCGCGTCGCCGCGCACGAGGGCTTGTGGTCCACGCGCGCCACCGGGGATCCCCGACGCGAGCGCGGCCGTTGCCTCGGGGACGAAGTGTGCGTCGGTGCGACGGGGGTCAGTGGATCCGCGGGGACGAGCAGGACCTCGGCACGCCTTCCCCGGGGGATGACGTCATGGGAAGGCCGGCATTGCGTGGGCATGCCGGATGAAGGGTGGACCCTTCATCCGGCCGTGCGCCTATGACTGCTTCATCGATGCGATGGACGCTCGCGTGAACTCGATGAGGTGCTTGCGCCGGTTCGCCCGGGCCTCCTCGGATTCCGAGTCGGCCCCGAGCAGTACCCGCGACATCTGCGGCATCGTCTGTTGCCAGGCGGCGACGCCGATGAGCGAGAAGAGCAGTTGGGCGACGTCGGGCGAGGGCTTCACGCCGAGATGATCGGCGAACTCCTGAAGTTTCGCGGCGTAGCTCGTGACTCGCCGCTCCTCGTCCGGAACCGGGTCGTGGCCGTAGTACAACGCCTCCCACACCAGCAGCCGGAGCAGCTCCGGGCGGGCGCAGTAGAAGTCGTAGACCTGGGCGATGTACTCGGCCGGGTCGGCATTGGGCATCGTGACGACCGTGTTGAGCTCCTGGAGCGACTCCGTCAGCACGTGCTGGAAGAGCTGCTCCTTGTTGCCGAAGTACGCGTAGATGCGCTCCTTGTTCACCCCGGCGCGCAGGGCGATGCGGTCGACGCGGGCGCCGGCGATGCCGTGCTCGGCGAACTCCGCGCGGGCGGCGTCGAGAAGTTTGGCTCGGGTGCGTGCGGTGTCGGGCGGCATGGCTGGATCTTATCCCCTCTAGCCAACTGCTTTGTTGGATCGACTGGCCAGGGACGGCCTGACCATGCTGCCCTACCACATAGGCTGCTGGGGGGTGTTGCGAGTGATTTGATCTTCAAAGTCCGGCAGACGCGCCCGCCGGCCGGTGTCGCGCGGGAACAGAACAGCACACAAGGGACGTGATGGACGAGGTCAGCGCGCCGACCCCCTGGTCGGACCCCGAAATCGCCGAGTTGGAACGACAGGTCGCCGCGGCGGAGACCGCGCTGCTCGACGACGAAGTGGATGTGACGACCCTTCAGGTCGAGCTGGACAACCTGGCGATCGTGCACCACCGCCGGCTGGGACCGCTGTACGAGCGTCTCGACGAGTTGGACGCACTGATCGCGGAGGCGATTGCGGCGCACACCGGCGATCCGGCCGACATCCGGCGCGCGGTCGAATTGCGTGGTGTGGTCACGGACATGCCGGACCTCGACTCGCTTCTGGGCGCCCTCGACGGCGCGGGCGCGGCGGCGGGCGAGGCGGCCGACGAGCCGATGCCGGTGCCCGAGGTGCATCGGGTCAGCCCCGGTGCCGAGGCGCGCAAGCTCTTTCGCGAGCTTGCCCGCCGGGCGCACCCGGACCTGGTCCAGGATCCCGAGGAGAAGCAGCGCCGAGGCACCTTCATCGCCCGGGTGAACGCCGCCTACGCGCGCGGCGACGTGACCGAGCTGTTGGCCCTCGGTACGGAATGGGCGACCTCCCCGGAGGGGGCGATCGGTCCGGACGCGGAGAGCCGGGGGCAGTGGCTGCGCAGCCGGCTGGCCTGGCTCACCCACCGGCGGGCCGAGCTGGCCGGCTTGCGCGATCAGCTGATGGAGGGCGCGATGGGGCAACTGCTCGAGCTCGCCCCGAACGACCCGGACGGGCTGCTTGAGCACCTGGCCGATCAGCTCCTGCACGACATCGCGGAGAAGGAGAAGGTGCTCGGCACGCTCGTCGATCCCTGACCGCGGGCCGGTCGGACGGGCCGTGCCCGCTCCCGGGCCGGCCGGATGGGCGTCGGTCGGCCCGGGAGGGTTGCCGTCCAGCCTGCTCCCGGGGTAGGCACACAGCCGGCATTTCGGTCGCGTGTCGTGCGGGCGGCCCGGGTGGTTCGCTCTTTCGAGGCACGTGGGCGCGGCGCCGATGGCCGACAATGTGCGGTGAGCGCGGCCGGACGGGTCCGGACGCCTGACCTCCCGGAGATCCGATGCACCTGTCGCCCCCGCCGGCCGTGTCCGCAGCTGCGGTCCCTGACGACGCCTTCGTCCTGGATGTACGGGAGGTGCACGAATGGGACGCCGGTCATGTGGCCGGTGCCCGGCACATCCCGATGAGCACGCTCCTGGAGCGGATCGACGAGGTCCCGCACGATACGCGCGTGTACGTGATGTGCCGCGTCGGCGGCCGGTCCGCCCAGGTCACCCACTACCTGGGGCAGCAGGGCTGGGACGCGATCAACGTCGACGGCGGGATGCTGGCGTGGGAGGCCGCCGGCCGGCCCATGGTGAGCGAGACGCAGACCGCCCCGGCGGTGGTGTGACTCCCGGATCGGCCGCGGGTCCGGTCAGGACCGGCGTTCCGCGATGAACACCGCTGTCGCCTCGGCGGTCACCTCGCCGGCGGCGCGGACCTCACCGGTCGCGAAGCTCTTGCGGCCTTCGCGACCGGTCCAGCGCCCGGTCAGCTCCAGCGGCACGTCGTAGGGCGTGGCCCGGCGGTAGCGGATGTCCAGCCCGGCGGTCAGCCCGGGTGCCCCGGCCGCGGACGCGGCGACGCCGAGCAGCTGGTCGAGCACGACCGCCACGATCCCGCCGTGCGCCCGGGCGGGCGGCCCGCCGTGGGCCGCGGTCAGCGTGCAGTGGGCGCGGATCTCCACCGATTCCGGGTCGGCCGCCGCGTCCGGCCTCGGCTCGACCTCCTCGAAGACCAGCCTGGGCGCCTGCGGGTTGAGTCGACCCGAGCCCATCTGGGTCAGGTGCTCCAGCCGGCCGTTCGGATACCGGATCAGGGACACCGCCTGCGGGCGTCGGGCGGCGCCCAGCAGTGCGGTCAGCTCGGCGACCCGTCGGGCCGCGTCCGCGCGCACCGCCGCGTCCACGTCCGTCCACACCACCGCCTCGACCAGGTCCCGCACCCGGTCCGCGAGGTCCAGCGCCTCCGCGCTCACGCTGGAGGGTCCGGGCAGCGTGCCGGCCATCAGCTCGGCGAGGGCGGTGGCCGAGGCCGGCGGCAGCGGCCTGGTGTTCGAGTTCATACCCGTACCTCCGTGACACTTTTCTTGATCTTGCCAAGAATGCGGGCAAAGAATATGACGGTGCATCAGATCTAACGGTCTATCAGATCCGGCGTGACCGGATCTCGGTGAGGGAGTGCGGCATGGTGACGATCGCGGAACTCGTGCATCGCCAGTGGGGCGACCAACGGACCGGGCTCCACTTCGAGGATCGAACCTGGACGCACCACGAACTCGCCCGAGCCGCCGCCGTCCGGGCGGCACTGCTCACCGAACTGTTGCCGCGCGGCGTCGAGCCGCACGTGGGCGTCCTGCTCGACAACGTGCCCGAGTTCCCGCACTGGCTCTCCGGCGCGGCGGTGGCGGGCGCCACCCTCGTGGGAGTGAACTCCACGCGGCGCGGCGCGGAGCTGGCGCGCGACATCACGCACGCCGAGTGCCGGGTGATCGTCACCGAGCGCGCGCACCTGCCGCTGCTGGAGGGGCTCGACCTGGGCATCCCGGCGGAGCGGATCCTGGTGGTCGACGACCCCGAGTACGACGAACTGCTGCGCCCGTACGCGGACGCCGCGCTGCCCGCCCTGGTCGCGGACCCCGCGGACCGCCTGTTGATCGTGTTCACCTCCGGGTCCACCGGCGCGCCCAAGGGCGTGGTCTGCTCGCAGGGCCGGTTGGCCGGCGCCGGGACGGTGTTGTCCGAGCAGTTCGGCTTCGGGCCGGACGACGTCAACTACATCTGCATGCCCATGTTCCACGGCAACGCGTTGATGGCGAACTGGTCGCCGGCGCTGCGGGCGGGCGGGGCGGTCGCGTTGCGCCGGCGGTTCTCGGCGTCCGCGTTCCTGCCCGACATCCGTCGCTACGGCGCGTCCTACTTCACCTACGTGGGCCGGGCGATCTCCTATCTGCTCGCCACCCCGGAGCGGCCCGACGACCGGGAGAACCCGCTGCGCGCCGGGTTCGGCACCGAGGCGGGTGCGGTGGACATGGCGCGCTTCGAAGCCCGCTTCGGATGTGCGCTCACCGAGGGGTACGGCTCCTCGGAGGGCGGGATGAGCGTCAACTGGCGGCTGGGCACGCCCGCGGGCGCCGTCGGGCCGTGTCCCGAGCACGCCGCCGTGCTCGATCCGGCGACCGGCCGGGAGTGTGCCCGGGCCGAGTTCGACGCGGCGGGTCGGCTCGTCAACGGGGACGCGGCGATCGGCGAGTTGGTCAACACCGGGCGCAACGGGTTCGAGGGGTACTGGCGCAACGAGGAGGCGTCGGCGGCCCGGGCGCGCGACGGGCAGTACTGGACGGGCGACCACTTCTACCGGGACACGGCCGGATACCTCTACTTCGCCGCCCGCGCGGACGACAAGCTGCGGGTGGACGGCGAGAACCTGGCGGTGGCCGGCATCGAGGGCATCCTCGCGCGCTTCGCGCCGTTCGAGGTCGTGGTCGTGTACGGGGTGCCGGACCCGGTGACCGGGGATCAGGTGATGGCGTGCGTGCAGGTGCGCGAGGGCGCCGTGTTCGACCCGCGGGAGTTCGCCGCCTTCATGGCCGAGCAACCGGACCTGGGCACCAAGATGGCGCCGACGTTCGTGCGGGTGGTGGACGAGGTGCCGACCACCGCGACCAACAAGGTGCACAAGGTCGGCCTGCGGCGTGCGGGCTTTCGGGGGGAGGGGCAGGTGTGGTGGCGGCCCGAGCGTGGCGCGGCGTACCGGCTCCTCGACGACGCCGGGCGGGAGGAACTGCTCGGCCGCTACCGGGCGCACGACCGCGAGGGCGTGCTGGACCTGTGAGCCGGTTGTGAGGGGTGCGACCCCGGCCCCGGCATGCCCGCACCCCCGTGCCGGACATCGCCGCGGAATCGGAGCCGCACCGGCGCTCAGAGTAGAACACGTTCTATGGTCACGGAAACCGTCTCGACCGTGTGGTTGGTGACGGTTCCGGTACGTCCGGCGGACCGGACCCGGTAGCGTGCCGGCAGCACGGGTCCGGACCGGCGGACCCATCGACCACGGGAGAGGCATGCAGTCGCCTGACGACGCGGCGCCCGGGCAACCGGCGGATCGGTCGAACCCCGGTTCCGAAGCCGGTGCGACGGCGGTGGGCACCTCGACCGCCGACACGACGGCGGACCGGGCCCCGGCACCGGATCCGGCCCGGCCACCGGCCTGGATCCCGGCACAGGCGGGGGAACGCGCCCCCGTCGACACACCGATCGAGACGGCGGTGCCCTCCGACGAGCGGCGTTCGACCGCGGTGCGTTCGATCTCCGCGCTGTTCGCCGTGCTCGCGATCCTGGTGACCCTGGTCCACGTGTTCTTCGTGTTCCTGCACGTCGCGCCCGGCAACGCGGTGAGCCAGGACTACCGCAAGCAGACCGGCACCTGGATCTACCCGTACTTCGAGCAGAACTGGGCGCTGTTCGCGCCCAATCCGATGTCGGAGAACTTTCGTTTGCAGGCCCAGTCGCGGGTGCGCAACGCGGACGGCACCGTCGTCGAGTCCGGCTGGACCGACCTGACCGGGGACGACCTGGACCACATCCGGGGCAACCTCTATCCCAGCAAGGCCGACCAGAACATGATCCGGCGCGCGTGGTCGAGCTACGCCGACGCGCACGACGCCAAGGACGAGTCGGCGATCGGCACGCGCGGTCCGCTGACCCAGCGCTACCTGCGCCGGATCGTGGTGCACCGGTTCCAGGACGCGGGAGCGAACCGCGGACTCGAATCCGTGCGAATCCGGGTCGCGACCACGCCGATCGGCAAGCCGGACGCGAAGACCGAGCCGGAAACCTCATACCGCACGCTCGGCTGGTGGGAGACGAAGCCCGATGACTTCCGCTGAGCCGCAGCCGCGCGTCGCGGCGAGTGCGTATCGCCGGGTGGAGGACGCCGTCGGCGGGTGGCTGGTGCGCGCCCTCGACACCGTCAGCACCCGTACCTTCGCCGTGCATCAGGCGGCCCTGTTGCGGATCGGCTACGGCCTGGTCTTCCTGGTCGGCCTGCTCCGCGAGTACGTCAACCGCCGGGAGATCTGGGGTGACCAGTCGGCCTGGTCACCGGACATGGCCCGGGAGTTGCTGGGCGGCATCGGCGGGGTGAGCCTGCTCCTGGAGAGCAACTCGCGCCTGTGGTTCGAGGGCGTCTACATCGCGGCGATCGTGATCTGCGCGCTGTTCGTGCTCGGGTGGCACACCCGGGCGATGAGCATCATGTTCGCGATCATGGTCGTGTCCTTCAACAGCCGGTCCATCCTGATGACCGACGGCGGCGACACCGTCCTGCTGCTGATGGCGATCTACCTCGCATTCACCGCGTGCGGACGGGTGTGGTCGCTGGACGCGCGCCGGGCCAGGCGCACCGGGATCCGCCCGGGCACCGGCCCCGGACACGAGGTCGGCGTGCTGGTCGCACTGATCGCGATGGTCGCGCTCGGCACCACCTGCCGCGGTGACTCGTGGTCCCTGGATCCCGAGTTCTCCTTCGCGTTCGTCTGCCGCTGGATCTGGATCCCCGGGATAGGGGTCGCCTTCGGCGCGCTGTGGCGGCTGCCGCGCCAGGTCGAACAGGTACGAGCCGGCCTGGTGACCGTCGTGCACAACTGCGCGCTGTTCGTGATCGCCGCCGAGGTGTGCTTCATCTACGGCGCGGCCGGGCTGTACAAGGTGCAGGGCTCGTACTGGCAGGACGGCACGGCCATGCACTACGTGCTGAACCTGGAGTACTTCGCGCCGTGGCCCGGGCTCAGCCACATGCTCGGCGAGAACGCGGAGATGGGCGTGCTGTTGGCCTACCTCACGGTGTTCGTCCAGGTCGGCTTCGTGTTCATGCTCTTCGCCAAGCGGGTCAAGTACGTCGCGATCGTGATCCTGCTCGGCATGCACTTCGGCATCGCGATCATGTTGGGCCTGCCCGCGTTCTCCGCGTCCATGTCGGTGGGCGACGCGTTGTTCCTGCCCACCACGTTCCTGATCTGGACCCGAACGCGGGTCGTCACCCGCCTGACGGCTCGGCTGCGCCGCGGGCCGGCCGCGGCGCGATCGGCACCCGTGGTCGGCGCGGAGCCGCCCGTGCCGGGCACGTCCGAAGGACTCGAAGGAGTGGCCTCGGGCCGGGTCTGATCCGGCTGTGCCGGTGGGGTCCCGGTGCCGGCGGCGCACGCCGCCGCCGGGCGTCCGGGACCCGTTCGACAGGTCCTACGCTGCTGTCATGAACCCCCACGAGATGCAGATCCTCGCGCTGTGGCGGGCCGCCTCGCCCGGGGCGGTGCTGCTCGACGGCTTCCACGCGGTCAAGCACGCGTTGCGGTTCGGCGCCGAGATCGAACTCGTGGTGACCACCGACCGGGCGGCCGTCCGTGCCCTGGCCGACGAACTCGCGACCGACGTGGGCGGCTATCTGGAGGAGACCGCGCACGAGGTGTCCGAGCCGTTCCTGCGCGACCTGGTCCCGCGCGCCGGCCCGACCGGGGTGGTGGCCCTCGCCGCCCGCCCCGAGCCCGAGCCGGCCCGGACCCGCACCGCGCCGACCGTGCTCCTGGAGAACCCGCGCAACCTGGGCAACGTCGGGGCCGTGGTGCGCCTGGCCGCCGGATTCGGCGTCTCCGCCGTGCTGACCACCGGCGACCTGGACCCGTGGCACCCGCACGTGGTCCGGGGCAGTGCGGGGCTGCACTTCGCCACCACGGTCGCGCGCGTGACCTCGGACACGTTGCCCGCCGGGCCGATCTTCGTGCTCGACCCCGAGGGCGCCGACCTGCGCACCACCGAGATCCCGGACGACGCGATCCTGGCGTTCGGCACCGAGCGACACGGTGTCTCGGCGGCGCTGCGCGGGCGCGCCGACCGGCTCGTGGCCATCCCGATGCGGCCGAAGGTCTCCAGCTACAACCTCGCGACCAGCGTCGGGATGACGCTCTTCCGCTGGTCCACGACCTCCGCGAACGCACCGACGTGAGCGGCTACGACGCGGTCGTCCTGGCCGGCGGCGCGGCCCGCCGGCTGGCCGGCGCCGACAAGCCGGGCCTGCTCGTGGCGGGCGTCTCGCTGCTCGACCGGGTGCTCGCCGCGGTTGCCGGGGCCGAGCGGATCGTGGTCGCCGGGCCGCGCCGAGCCACCGGGCACGAGGTGGTGTGGGTACGCGAGGACCCGCCCGGCGGCGGCCCGGTGGCCGCGCTGGCCGCCGCGCTGCCGCTGGTCCGGGCCGAGGTGGTCGTGCTGCTCGCGGCCGATCTGCCGTTCGTACCCGCCGAGTTGATCGAGCGCCTGGTTGCCGAGCTGGACCGGGAGCCCGCGCCGGCCGGCGCGGTCGCGGTCGACGCCGACGGGCGCGATCAGATCCTGCTCGCCGCCTATCGCACCGCCGCGCTCCGGGCCGGCGTCGCGGACCTGGCGCAACCGGCGGGGGTGCCGCTGCGCCGGGTGGTCGAGCCGCTCGCGCCGCGCCGGATCCGGGCCGATTCCGAAGCTGTGTTCGACTGCGACACCTGGGCGGATGTGCGCGACGCGCGCACACGGTCGGGGAGGATGGACACAGCCCCGAAGAGGAGAGACATGACTGGCTTGGAAGAGTGGACCGAAGCGGTCAAGCAGGAGCTGGGCATCGAGCTGGACGTGGACATCGCGGCGCTGCTGGACATGACCCGGGTGGCGGCGCACAACGTACAGCGACCGGCCGCGCCGCTCACCTCCTTCCTGGTCGGTTACGCGGCGGCGAGTCGCGGTGGTGGCGCGACGGCGGTGGCCGAGGCACTGCGCCAGGCACAGGACCTCGCCGAGCGCCGTGGTACGGGCTCCGAGCCGGGCGCCTGATGATCCCTCGGGAGAGTCGGACCATGACGCGCTCCGAGCCGCACCCGCAGCAGGCATTGGGTTGGCCCGAGGCCCGCGCCACCGCCCGCGCGGCCGGGCGACCGCTGCCCGCGGTCTCCCGCACCCTGCACCACGCGCGCGACCACGTGCTCGCCCGGCCCATCGTCGCGCTCACCGACCTGCCCTCCTTCGACACCTCGGCGATGGACGGGTGGGCGGTCGCCGGCCCCGGGCCGTGGCGGGTACGCGGGCGACTGCTGGCGGGCGAGGCGGGTACGGAGATCGGCGTGATGCGCGACGGGGACGCGGTCGAGATCGCCACCGGCGCGCGGGTCCCGCACGGGGCCACCGCCGTGCTGCGCAGCGAACAGAGCCGGGTCGAGGGCCGCACGCTGTTCGGCGACGTGCACGTCCAGCAGGGCACCGACATCCGCGCGTGCGGCCAGGAGTGCCGCCGCGGTGACGAGTTGTTGCCGGCCGGCGCCACGGTCACCCCCGGGGTCACCGGGCTGGCCGCCGCCTCCGGCTACGACGAACTCGTGGTGGTCGACCGGCCCCGGGTGGAACTCCTGGTGCTGGGAGACGAGTTGCTCGACGCGGGGCTGCCTGGGGAGGGCCGGATCCGGGACGCGCTCGGCCCGCTGATCACGCCGTGGCTGCGTACGCTCGGCGCCGACCTGCTGCGGGTTCGCCGGGTGGGGGACAACCTGGACACGCTGCGCGGGCACGTGAGCGCATCGCGCGCCGACGTGGTGATCACCACCGGCGGCACCGCCGACGGTCCACGCGATCATGTGCACCGACTGCTCGCCGATCTGGAGGCGGATGTCCTGGTGGACGGCGTCGCGGTCCGCCCGGGGCATCCGATGCTGCTCGCCCACCTGCCCGGCGAGCGCCCCGGTGCCGGCCGCTATCTGGTCGGCCTGCCCGGCAATCCGCTGGCCGCGGTGGCCGGCATGCTCACCCTCGCGGTGCCGCTGCTGCGCCGGCTCTCCGGTCGCCCCGAACCGCGCCCGCGCCGGATCCGGGTCGGCGCCGACATCGCCGGCCACCCGTGCGACACCCGCCTGGTGCCGATGCGCGCGGATCGTCCGCTGGCCTTCTCCGGCCCGGCGATGTTGCGCGGACTCGCGGTCGCCGACGGCATCGCGGTGGTGCCGCCGGGCGGCGTGCGCGCGGGTGATCGGGTCGAGGTGCTCGGGGCGCCGCGATGAAGACCGCGCGCTTTCCCGACGACCGGCCGGCCGATCGCCGCGGGCCGCGCGGCGCGCTCGCCCGACCGCTGCCGACGCTGAAGAAGCGCGCCGACGAACCGGCGGGCCTGGCCGGTCAGGCGGGCGCGACCGTACACATCCCCAAGGACCGTCCCGGTCCACTCGTGCAGGTGTTGCGCCGGTTCGGGATGGCCCTGCTGGTCCTGGCGGTCACCATCCTGGTGGTCTACCTCGATCGGGACGGCTATCGCGACGCCGTGGACGAGCACGTCTCACTGCTCGACGCGATTTACTACGCGACGGTCACCCTGTCCACCACCGGCTACGGCGATATCACCCCCGCCAGTGACGGCGCCCGCCTGGTGAACGTCGTCCTGATCACCCCGCTGCGGGTGATCTTCCTGATCATCCTGGTCGGCACGACCCTCGAGGTGCTGACCGAGCGCACGCGGGAGCAGTTGCGGCTCAACCGTTGGAGGTCCACGTTGCGCGACCACACGATCCTGGTCGGCTACGGCACGACCGGGTACAGCGCGGTTCACACGCTGATGGCGCAGGGGATCTCACGCGAGAACATCGTCGTCGTCGACTCCGACCCCGAGGCGGCCGGCGAGGCGAGCGACGACGACAAGCTCGTGGTGGTATCCGGCGACGCGACCCGGGCCGAGGTGCTGCGCCGGGCCGAGGTGGAACGGGCGCGGAACATCATCGTCTCGGTCAACCGGGACGACACCGCGGCCCTGGTCACGCTGACGGCGCGGCAGTTGAATCGGCGGGCCTGGATCGTGGTCGCGGTCCGCGAGGACGAGAACGCGCCACTGATCCGGCAGAGCGGGGCCGACTCGGTGGTCACCACCGCGAGCGCCGCGGGCCGACTGCTCGGGGTCTCCATGCTGAGCCCGAACGTCGGCGAGGTGATGGAGGACCTCATGCACTACGGCGAGGGCATGGACCTGGTCGAACGGCCGATCGACAAACGCGAGGCGGGTAAGTCACCGAGCGAATGCGGCGATCTGGTGGTGGCCGTGGTGCGCGGACACCGTACGTTGCGGCACGATGACCCTGAGGCGGCGGTGCTCGGTGCGGGTGACCGACTCGTGGTGATCAAATCGCACAAACCGCAGCCGAAGGCGGGCGACTCATAGGCTGGATGCCATGTACGCGATCACGATTGCCGAGCCGGGCGGACCCGAGGTACTGAGCTGGACCGAGGTCCCGGACGAGAAACCCGAACCCGGCGAGGTGCTGGTGGAGGTGGCCGCGTCGGCGGTCAATCGGGCCGACCTGTTGCAGCGCCAGGGGTTCTACCAGCCACCCGCGGGCGCGTCGGCGTATCCGGGCCTGGAGGCGTCCGGCCGGATCGTCGAGGTCGGCGCGGGAGTGTCCGGCTGGGCGGTCGGCGACGAGGTGTGCGCGCTGCTCGCGGGCGGCGGCTACGCCGAGCGGGTCCGGGTGCCCACCGGCCAACTGCTGCCCGTGCCCGAGGGAGTGGACCTGGTTACGGCTGCGGCACTGCCCGAGGTGGTGTGCACGGTCTGGTCGAACGTGTTCATGGTGGCCCATCTGCGCAAGGGCGAGACCTTCCTGGTGCACGGCGGCTCCAGCGGCATCGGCACGATGGCGATCCAGTTGGCCTCGGCGGCGGGGGCCCGGGTGTTCACCACCGCGGGTTCGGCGACCAAGCTGGCGCGTTGCCGCGAGCTGGGCGCCGACGTCACGATCAACTATCGGGACGAGGACTTCGTGGCCCGGATCCACGAGGCCACCGACGGGGTCGGGGTGGACGTGATCCTGGACAACATGGGCGCCAAGTACCTCGATCGCAACGTGGACGCGCTCGCGGTCAACGGCCGACTCGTGGTGATCGGCCTGCAGGGCGGCGCCCGGGGCGAACTGGACCTGAACAAGCTGCTGACGAAGCGGGCCGCGATCGCCGCGACCTCGCTGCGGGGCCGGCCGATGTCGGAGAAGTCCGCGATCGTGGCGGCCGTACGCGAGCATGTGTGGCCGCTCCTGGACGCGGGGCGGGTCCAGCCGGTTGTCGATCGGGTGTTGCCGGTGGCCGAGGCGGCCGACGCACACCGCGTGGTCGAGGAGAGCGGGCACATCGGCAAGGTGCTGCTGAAGGTGCGCTGACCGGCGGGCGCGGGCCGTCGGTGTGCCGGTGCGGCCCAGGGCGCGGGTGTGCCGCGGGCGAGTGCGGGTGCGCCCCGGACGGGTGCCGGTGCGGTGCTCGGAGCGGACTGCCGCCGGACGAATGAAAATCGGATGACCATCCCGGTGAGGCGAATGTCGCTGGATGGGTCTTTTGTCGATTTTCCTTAGTCTGACGGCATGCCTACCCCCGGCGGCTTCGCACGTCGATTGGCTGCCGGGTGTGTGCTCGCGGCGGCCCTTGCCCCCTCGGGTGCCCCGGTCCTCGCCGGCACGTCGGCGCTTCCCGGCGCCGCGACGCCGGCCGCCGTCCCGGTGCTCGCGAGCGCGGCGTCGGGTCCCTCGCCCGCCCCGATGGACGGGCCGCCGCCGGCGAACACCCCGGCCGGCGATTCGGCCGCCTCCGCCCGCGGTCGGGCGCCGGCCGCAGCCGAACTGCATCCCGATCCACCGGTGCACGGGCATGCGCCGGCCGAGCCCACCGGCCCGCCGAAGCCGGCCCCGGTCACGGATCCGCCGACTCGACAGGAGTGGGAACGACTCCTGGACCGGTTGGCCGCACACGGCGCCCGGCCGCTGACCGACGAGTCGGGTCGGGCGGTGCTCGACGTCGAGCACGAACTCCTGCTCACCGGGGGCGCCGACGGCCTGAACGAACTCCGCTCCTGGGGGGCGGAGATCACCGAGGAAGATCGTCCCGGCGTGTACGCCGTGCGCTCCGGTGGGCGAATCGTCGCGCGGTATCTGATGGAGCCCGAGGCGAGCACCTCGACCGACGCCTCCGCTCCTGTCACCCCTCCGGCCTTCGATGCGCCGCCCACGTTGCCCAAAACCGGTCCATCCGTTGTGAATTTGACTCTGGTCGCCCTCGGAGGAGCGGGTATCGTCTGCGCCGGTGGACTGCTTGTCCGGTGTTTCCCGGCGCCGCGACGACGCTGAGAGGCGGGACGGGAGTCGGTCCCGCCGGGCAGACTGTGTGTCTGGCGCATCGCGGATGAAGGGTGCAGGCTCGTCGAGGATGCGGATCGTGATACAGCGGTACCTTCCGAAAACGTCCGACCGGTGGTGGGGGAAGGAGGCGTGATGTTCTCGATCGGCGGGTTTCACCGGCGGATACCGCTGGGCCCGACGATCATCGCGCTGACCCTCATCACACTGCTCGTGCTCACCAACGTCTGCGGCTCCGGCCCCGGCATCCAGGCCCGTCACAACGGGGCCGGGCCCTCCCCCGCGGACATCCCGCCGCAACTGCCCGCCCAGGACCAGAGCATCGAGGCGACCCCGGCGCCGTCCGGCGGCACGCCCACGTCCGCCGGTTCGCCGACCACGAACGGGCAGCCGGTTCCGGTGCCCACCGTCACGGTGACCGAGACGGTGACCGCAGCGCCCGCAAACGCCCCGGGCTCGGGCGGTCGCTCGGGCAACCCGCCCACCACACCCGCCCCGGGCGGGCAGTCCGGCGGATCGAACGGCGGCGCCGCGACGGCCGGCCCCGGCGGCGCCTCGCCTACCCCGCCGCCGCCGTTGGGTCAGCGGTTCCGGGTGAGCGACCTGCGGCTGAGCGCCGACCGGGCGAACGGCTCATGGGTGCGCTGCAACGGGCTCGACCAGGTGGAGTTCCTCGGGACCGTGCTCGTGGACGGGGCGGGCCCCGGTGACGTGGTCTTCCAGTGGGTGTACGAGAAGGTGTTCACGTATCCGCAGGACATCCTGCACTTCACCGGCGCCGGCCCGCGCCAGCAGACCATTGCGGTCACCTGGCGGATCCCGCCGCAATTGTTCGGCGAGGTGAGTGGGGTCGTGCAGCTGCTGATCCTGCAGCCGGTCGCCAACGCGCAGACCGAGCGCTACACGTTCAACTTCAATTGTCGCGGCGGAATCCCCAACGACAACTGACGACTGGCCCGTTCGCCGGCCGATCCGCCTCCTCCCACAGGTCTTTCCATCGCGGGTCGGACTTGCCTTCACGAGCATACCGGGTATACATACTCGGTATGTCCATCAAGCACGGCCTGCTCGCACTGCTCGATGAGGGCCCCCGATACGGCTATCAGCTCCGGAACGAATTCGAGTCCCGGACCGGATCCACCTGGCCGCTCAACGTCGGCCAGGTCTACACCACGCTCGGCCGCCTGGACCGCGACGGACTGGTCGCGCCCGACGGCGAGGACGACGACGGGCACGTCTTCTACAGGATCACCGACGAAGGTCGGATCGAACTGCGCGCGTGGTTCCAGGCGCCGGTGTCGCGCACCAACCCGCCCCGGGACGAACTCGCGATCAAACTCGCGATGGCCGTCACCGTGCCCGGCATCGACGTCGGCTCGGTGGTCCAAGGGCAGCGCGCGCACACCCTGCGGGCGCTGCAGGACTACACCCGGCTCAAGACGCGCGCGGCCGAGGACGACATGGCGTGGCAACTCGTCCTGGAATCACTGATCTTCCACGCGGAGGCCGAGGTTCGCTGGCTCGACCACTGCGAGGCACGGCTGGCCCGCCGGGCTGCCGAGCGGGAGCCGGCCGTGCCCGTGGCGGACGAGCGACCCGCACCCGCCCGCAAGCGCGGGGCGCGACGATGACCACGGTTACAGGGGGCACAGTGGAACCGGTACTGGAACTCAGGTCGGTGGGCCGCGTCCACGGTCGGGGCGACGTGCGCGTCGAGGCCCTGGCCGGGGTGGATCTGGCCGTCGCACCGGGCGAGATGCTCGCCGTGATGGGACCGAGCGGGTCGGGCAAGTCGACCCTGCTGATGCTCGCGGGCGGCCTGGACCGTCCCACCGACGGCGAGGTCCTGGTCGAGGGCCGGCCGCTGGGCGGGCTCAACCGGCGTCGGATGGCCGCGTTGCGCAGGCGCAGCGTCGGCTACGTCTTCCAGGACCTCAACCTGGTTCCGGCACTGACCGCCGCGGAGAACGTCGCGCTGCCGCTCGAACTCGACGGGGTGTCGATCCGCCGGGCCCGGCAGGCCGCGCAGCAGGCGCTGACCGAGGTCGGCCTCGAACACTTCGGCGAGCGTTTCCCCGACGACATGTCCGGCGGCCAGCAACAACGGGTCGCGATAGCCCGCGCGTTGGTGGGCGAACGCCGGCTGGTGCTGGCAGACGAGCCGACCGGCGCGCTCGACTCGACCACCGGCGAGGCGGTGTTGCGAGTGCTGCGCGCACGGTGCGAGGCCGGCGCGGCGGTGGTCCTGGTGACCCACGAGGCCCGGCACGCCGCGTGGGCGGACCGGATCGTGTTCCTGCGTGACGGTCGGCTCGTGGACGACACCGGCCCCTCGGCCGGCGCCGAGTCGCTGCTGTCCCGGGGCGGTTCGCGATGAGCGTGAGCTCGTGGCGGGCGACCCTGCGGATCGCCCGTCGGGACGCGCTGCGGGCCAAGGGACGCAGCGCGCTGATTGTCGCGATGATCGCGATCCCGGTGCTGGGGATGAGCGCGGCCGACGTGACCTGGCGGAGCGTGCAACTGGACACCGACGAGGTGATCTCGCGCTCGATGGGGCAGGCGGACGCCCGGGTCCTGGACACCTCGCAGCAGATGCGTGGGCGACCGGCCGGAGAGCCCCCGCGCGCGATCTTCCAGGAGCCCGGCGGCAACAACTGGCAGCCCGCCGACCTGGGTCGCCCGACGTCCCCGGAGACGGCCCCCGTGTCCATGGCGCCGCGCCCGTCGGACCCGGCGAGGCCCGTCCGGGATCCGGGCTCGGTGATCCCCGACGTGTCCGAGCAGCTGACGGACCGCACCCTTTTCGGCACGATCTCCACCGCGAACGGACGGACCGACGTCGCGATCCGTGAATTCGACTACGTCAAGCCGATCGCGAAGGGCATGGTCTTCCAACGCGAAGGGCGAGCCCCCCGGGCCCCGAACGAGGTGGTCGTCACCGAGCGGTTGCGCCGATCGGCCGGATACAGGATCGGCGGCGAACTGACCGAGAAGTCCACCGGTCGCACGTTCCGCATCGTCGGCACGGTCGACCTGCCGGACGATCTGCGCGAGCAGATGGTGATCGCCATGCCGGGGGCGGTGATCGAAGCGATGCTCGCCCGCCCGGGTGCGGGCGAGGGCAGGGACGAGACCCTCCGTGTCCTGCTCCGGGTCCGGGGTGGCATGCCCTGGACCAAGGTTCTGGCCGCGAACCGGCAGGGTTTCCTGGTCGAGTCCGCCGCGGTGCTGCGGGATCCACCGGCCAGGGCGGATCGGCAATACGAGAGCCCCGGAGAGTGGGCCGACTCGCGCGCGCTCAGGCTCGGCGGCATCGGCTTGGGCCTGGGACTGCTGGAGATGATCCTGCTGGCCGGTCCGGCCTTCGCCGTGGGTGCCCGGCGCAAGCGGCGCGAACTCGGGCTGATCGGGGTCGCGGGCGGCAGTCGTCGGCACGTGGCCGGGGTGGTCCTGGGCGGTGGGGTCGTGCTCGGTGCGGTCGGCGCCCTGATCGGTGCCGCGCTGGGCTTGGCGGCGGCGGCGCTGATGCGGCCGTGGTTCGCCGAACACACCGGCACGCTGCTGGGTCGCTACGACGTCCGGATTCTGGAACTGCTCGGTATCGGCGCTGTGGGTGTCGCCGTCGGCGTGCTCGCCGCGCTGATCCCGGCCTGGCTCGCGTCCCGCGAGGACATCGCCGCGTCGTTGACCGGCCGCCGCGGGGTGCGTCGAGGCTCACGGGTGCTGCCGCTCGTCGGGGCGTCGAGTTTCGCGCTCGGCGTCGCGATCGCGTTGTACGGCGCGGATCGGGCGGACGACACGATCATCGTCGCCGGCGTCGTGGTGGCCGAACTCGGCTTGGTCGGGTGTTGTCCGGCGCTGATCGGGCTCACCGCGAGACTCGGTCGGTTCCTGCCGCTGAGCCCTCGGTTGGCGCTGCGCGACGCGGCCCGGAGCCGGCCGCGCAGCGCGCCCGCGGTGGCGGCGGTGATGGCCGCCGTGGCCGGTTCGGTGGTGATCGCGGTGGTCTGGCAGAGCCAGACCGCGGATCAGCGCAACGCCTATCGACCCAATGCGCAGAAGAACCACGTCCTGGTCGGATTCCCCGATCGCACGCTCTTCGGGGGAACGGTCGAGTTGTCGCTGACCACGGCGGATGCCGATGGGATCAGGCGGGGCGTGGAGCGGGTCCTGCCCGGCGCGAAGGGCGGCCCGATCGGACAGCCGGTCGGACCCTGCAAGGACGCGAACACCTGTGTGGACTACCTGCCCAGGAAGCTGCCCGAGTTCCGCTGTCCGATGGCGGACGGTGGGGGCGATCCCCAGCGGTGGCAAACGGATCCGCGGTGCAACGGGAGCAGCGCTCGGGGCAGCTTCTTCCGCTCGGCGGTGGGCGATGCCGCCCTCCTGCGCAAGCTGACCGGCGCGGACGATCCGCGTGCGGCCGAGGTGCTGTCCCGGGGCGGAATCGTGCTGTTCGAGGAGGGATACGTGGGGCCGGACGGGACGGCCGAGATGGGGGTGCAGGAGATCACGAAAGGCAACGGCCCACAGGTGATGTCGCCGCAGGGGGAATCCGCGGCGGCTCCCCCCACGATCCGGCTGCCGGCCGTTTCGGTGCGGGCACCCTTCGGGCTTCCCGGCTTCTTCGCCTCGCCGCAGGCGGTCGCCACGCTCGGCGGCACCGTCGAACCGGCCGGTCTGGTCTACGACGCCGGACACTCGCCCTCGGACGCGCAGAAGCAGCGGCTGGAGGACCTGGTGGCCAGGGTTTCCGACCGGAACTTCGTTTTCATCGAGCGCGGCTTCCAGCCCAAGGACGACGCACGGCTGCTGCTGCTCGGCGTCTTCGCGCTGGTGATCACGATCGGCGCGTCCGGGGTGGCCACCGGGCTCGCGCTCGCGGATGCGCAAAAGGACCTGGCCACGCTCGGCGCGGTGGGTGCGCCGCCGAGCGTGCGGCGCAGGTTGTCCGCGTTCCAGAGCGGGGTGATCGCCTTCCTGGGCACCGGGCTTGGACTGGCGGCCGGCGTGCTCGCGGGGGTGGTCGTACGACGGGGCCAGAAGTCGGCCCTGTGGGACGTGATGTCCGCCGGCGCCAAGAGCGGGCGGCACGCGCCCGAGCTGGTGATTCCGTGGACCTGGATGGGCCTCGCGCTGATCCTGCTGCCGATCCTCGCGGCCCTGCTCGCGGCGCTTTTGACACGATCGCGCGCGGTGGTGCGCGGGAGGACGGCGTAAGCCCTCGGCGCTCCTAGGATGAGATGTATGGATACGCCGAACAACGAAGCGAATGGTGAGAACCCGCAGGTGGTGATCGTCGGGCCGGATGGCATGGCGCTCGGCGGCGGCCTCGGTGAAGAGGGCGGTGAACTCGCGGTGACCGACATGGTCGAACAACCCGCGAAGGTCATGCGCATCGGCAGCATGATCAAGCAACTGCTGGAGGAGGTGCGCGCGGCTCCTCTCGACGAGGCGAGCCGGGTGCGCCTCAAGGAGATCCACGCCAGCTCGATCAAGGAACTGGAGAAGGGGCTCGCCCCGGAACTGGTCGAGGAGCTGGATCGGCTCTCGCTCCCGTTCACGCACGACTCGGTGCCCAGCGAGTCCGAACTGCGGATTGCGCAGGCGCAGCTGGTGGGTTGGCTGGAGGGCCTGTTCCACGGCATCCAGACCGCGTTGTTCGCACAGCAGATGGCGGCGCGCGCGCAGTTGGAGACGATGCGTCGGGCCCTTCCGCCCGGCATGGTCCCCGGTGGGCAGGGCGAACCGCCGCACACCCAGTCGGGTCCCTACCTCTAGCGTTCCGGTAGGGGCGTACCCCGGGTCGGTGCCCGATGGCACCGACCCGCTGCGCTCTCGTCGTGTCTCTGACAGGCTGTCGGCGATGCGACGGGGGCGCTTTTCGGTAGGTCGACGCGCACCGAGGTCGTGCGCGAGTCGTGCAGCGTGGAGGGCGGCCTGACGGTGACCGTTTCGGGGGACCCGGCTCGGGCGAACGGGCGTGTCTTCGGCGGTGGGCGGTATCGCACCGGGCGCCGGATCGGCGGCGGTGGCATGGCCGTAGTGCATGAGGCGCACGATCTGATGCTCGACCGGGTCGTCGCGGTCAAGCGGCTGCGCAGCGACTTGGCCGAGGACACCATCGCGCGTTCGCGGTTCGCCCGTGAGGCCGAGCACGCCGCCGCGCTGAACCACCCCACGATCGTCTCCGTCTTCGACACGGGCGCCGACCCCGGTGAGGACGGCGTGCTGGTGCCGTGGATCGTGATGGAGCTGATCCAGGGGCTGACCCTGCGCGATCTGCTGGAGGCGCACGGCCCGGTGCCGTGGCCACGTGCCCTCGCGATCACCGCCAAGGTGTTGGACGCGCTGGAGTACAGCCACGACCGCGGCCTGGTGCACCGCGACATCAAGCCGGTCAACGTGATGATCACGCCCGGCGGCGCGGTCAAGGTGATGGACTTCGGCATCGCCCGGGCGCTGTTCATCACCGACGGCGCGCTCACCGACCCCGGTCGGATCATGGGCACCCCGCAATACTTCTCGCCCGAGCAGGCGTTCGGGCATCCCGCGTCCACCCGCAGCGACCTGTACTCGGTGGGCTGCCTGCTGCACGAACTGCTGGTCGGCGTGCCGCCGTTCGACGGCGGTACGGCCGTGCACATCGCGTATCGGCACATGCGCGAGGAGCCGACCCCGCCGTCCGCGTACCGGCCCGACGTGCCCGGTGCGGTGGACGATCTGGTGCTGCACGCGCTGCGCAAGGATCCGCATCTGCGTTTCGACACCGCCGCTCGGATGCGCGAGTCGGTGCGTCGGATCCTGCCCGAGGACGTCTGGGATTCGGTCCTGTACGGCGCCGGCGTCCCGGCGCCGCCGGCCGGGTCGTCGGGACCGGCGGCGTCGGTGGGGCCGATGGGGGCGATGGGTTCGATGAGGCAGCGCTCTCAGCGTTCGCCCGGCGGCGGCCCGCCGTGGGCCCGGGTGTTGTCCGGCTTCGGGCCCAGGGCCCGCTCGGCGGGCGCACACAGCGCACCGGGCGCGTACGGCCGCAGGAGCGGTGCGGGAGCGGCGTTCGCGGCGACGGTGCTGGGCGTACTGGCCGTGCTCGCGTCGATCCTGATGTTGCGCTGAACCGGTTCCGCGCGGGTGAGCCGGCCGGATCCCGCCGTGTGGGCCGGCCCGGCGGGGGAAGGCACCGGCCGGGAATTCGGAATCCCGTTACCATGGGTTCCCCAGTCGGCAGTACCGCTGATCCCGTATCGTTTCGGGACTTGAAGCGAGGATGCACCACATTTCATCTGCACTTCGGCGCGGGCTCACGCCCGGGCGCCACGTGAGGGGACTGCCGAGGATGATCGTCGAGTCCCCGGCCACAACCCTGACGCCCGAATCGGCGTGCCTTTGTGGCCGGTCGATCGTTGGAACCGTCGTGCTCCCCCGCCCCCGTGGTGCTTTCCGCTCTGCCCGGTTCGCGGCGGACTCCATCGCCCCAGTTCGGCGGCCCCGGGCGGGCCGCCCCGACGCGCAGGGTGAGGAGCGATGACCCCGCCGCAGGGACCGGACGACCGCGAGGCGTCCGGCACACAGGTGAAGACGGTCGGATCCGGCCGCTACGAACTCGGTCGCCAGCTCGGTCGCGGTGGCATGGCCGAGGTGCTGATGGCACACGACGTACGGCTGGGCCGCACCGTCGCGGTCAAGACGCTGCGCCCGGACCTCGCGCAGGACCCGGTGGCCCGCTCGCGGTTCGGCCGCGAGGCGCAGAACGCGGCATCGCTCAACCACCCCGCGATCGTGTCGGTCTACGACACGGGCGAGGACCGGGTCGGCGACGAGCTGGTGCCGTTCATCGTGATGGAGTGCGTCGAGGGCCGGACGGTGCGGGAACTGCTCAGCGAGGGCAACCCGATACCGCTGGAACAGGCGCTTCGGGTCACCGAGGGCATCCTGGAGGCGCTCGAGTACAGCCACCGGAACGGCATCATCCACCGCGACATCAAGCCCGCGAACGTGATCATCACCAACTCGGGCGCGGTCAAGGTAATGGACTTCGGCATCGCCCGCGCGATGCACAGCGCGGCGACCACGATGACCCAGACCGGCATGGTCATGGGCACGCCGCAGTACCTGTCGCCGGAGCAGGCCTTGGGCCGCACCGTGGACGCGCGCAGCGACCTGTACTCCAGCGGTTGCCTGCTCTACGAACTGCTCGCGCTGCGCCCGCCGTTCAACGGTGACACTCCGCTGTCGGTGGTGTACCAGCACGTCCAGGACGACCCGCGGCCGCCGTCGATGATGGATCCGCGGGTGCCTCCGCATCTGGACGCGATCGCGTTGAAGGCGCTGGCGAAGAACCCCGACGACCGGTACCAGACCGCCGACGAGATGCGGATGGACATCCGCCGTGCGCTGGCCGGCCAGCAGGTCTCGGTCGCGGTTCCGCCGCGGGTGCCGACCCAGCAGGGGCAACGGCCCGAGTTCGGTTCGTGGAGCCAGGTCGCCGCGGGTACGGCGGCAGCCTCGGCGCACACCGGCTCGACCGAGGCCACCGCGGCGATGCCGCCGCTCGCGGGTCGCACCGGCACCGGGGCGGCGGTGCCCGGGCAGGCCGCCAACGACGGCGGCACCGGGCCGCTGCCGATCCTGCCGCAGGAGCCGCCGCCCAAGCGCAGGATGCCGCTCTACCTGGTGGCCGCGCTCGCGGTGATCCTGGTGGTGGTCGGGGCGGTGTTCCTGGTCAAGGGGATGCAGGGGAACAGTGACAGTCCGGCGACGCAGCCGAAGCCTCCCGCCGTGACGCCGAGCGGCAACGATGGCGCGCAGCTGGGCACGAGCAACCAGCCCAGTCCGGGCGGCAAGGCGACGTCCGGCACCACCCCGTCCAACCCGACGCAGACGTGGCGTGGGGCAACGGCGCCCAGCAACACGCGGGATCCGGGCGGGACCACTTCGGGCCACTCGCAGGCGCCGTCCTCGCCCCCGCCGACCAAGCCGTCCGAGACGTCGCGACCGACCACGTCGGCCGGCACGCCGTCGGGTTCGACCAAGGGCGGCGGCGAGACGAAGCCGCCGGACCCGGTCGGCGGCGGTGCGGGCAATCCGGGCGGCGGCGGCACGACCCCCTGATCCGAGATGGCGAAACCCGCGTGCGCCACGATCCGTGGCGCACGCGGGTTTCCTCGTACCGGGGCCGGTTCAGCCCAGGAACGCCTTCAGGACCTCGTCGTAGGCCATCGTCCACCACACGATCAGCGCGGCGGAGGCGGGAAACAGCGGGGCACACCGCGGGTCGTGTTCGAGGTAGTGCCGGCTGAGCATCCAGAAGTCGTTCAGCCGTTCCCACCACAGTCGGTGCACGGCGGCGGCCAGTTGGGTGGGTCCCGGATCGACCACGCCGCGATACCCGGCCACGAAGCCGCGTACCCGGTCGAGGTCGAGGGTGCCCGAGATCGGGTCGGTGAAGAAGATCAGCGCGGCCCGGACCAGTTCCTCGGTGTCGGGCAGCGCCGCGAGCCGGTCCCAGTCGATGATCGCCACCGGCTCGTTGCCCCGGTACAGCAGGTTCAGCGGATGGAAGTCGCCGTGCACGTAGCCGGTCCGCGGCGCATCGTGGTCGCGCGGTCGCCGGTGCGCGTGCCGCAGGAGCATCGCGCGCCGTTCCATCAGGCGCAGTTCGGCGAGCCGGTCGAACGCGTTGGCCTTGGAGCGGGCCCGGATCCGGGTGAGTAGGCGCTCGATGGTGGCCAACGATTCGTGCGGGTCGGCCGTGGGCACCAGCAGCGGTTGTTGCACGGGAGGGAGCAGCTTCGGCAACGTCACGTGCACGCCGCCGAGCAGCGCGCCGACCCGGGTACAGCCCCCGGCGTCGAGTTCGATGCCGCGTCGGTGGATGCCGTCCACCCAGGGATACAGAGCGAACCAGCGTCCGCGCGAGGTGAGCACGGTGCGCCCGCGCCGGTCGGCCACCGGCGCGATCGCGGGTATCCCGCAGGCGGCGAGCCGCTGGGTGATGTGGTGCTGGAAGCGGATGGTGTCGGGTCGTTGGTCCAGATAGTGCTTGAGAAACCAGCGTCCCCTGGTGGTGACGACCTCGTAACCTCGGTTGAGGAGGCCCTCGGCGATGGGCCGGAACGAGAGAGCCTTGCCGACCCGGTAACGGTCGATCGTCACAGCCAGTGGGGACCCTGGCCGGGAGGGGGTGTACACGGCGTCAATCTATGTCACGGAAAGCTATGGAATAACTACTCTGTGCAACCTTCACGCGTAAGCGTGTCTTTGATGTCACGCGTTCGGGGAGGCGGCTGGTGCGTACACCGAAACCGACCGGCGCCGGGGCTCGGCTCAGCCGAACAACTTCTCCAGCACCTGGGCGACGCCGTCCTCCTGATTGCTCCCGGTATGCCGGGCCACCGCGGCCAGTACGTCGGGGTGCGCGTTGGCCACCGCGTACGCCTGTCCGGCCCAGGCCAACAGTGGCAGATCGTTGGGCATATCGCCGAACGCCACCACGTCCTCGGTGCGGATCCCGCGCTGCGCGCAGAACCAGGCCAGGGTACTGGCCTTGCTGATCCCCAGTGCGCTGATCTCCACCAGTGCGATCGCCGACGAGTGGGTGAACTCCGCGTACGCACCGGCCCGGTCGCGGGCCAGCGCGAGGAACACGTCCGGGTCCAGGGTGTGGTGCCGGGCGAGCAGCTTGAGCACCGGCCCGGTCAGCAGTTCCTCGACCGGGCCGACCGCGTGCACGATCGACACGTCGCGCTCCAGCGCGGGGTAGTCCGGCTCGTGCATGAAGCCCGTCTCGGTCTCCACCGCGAAGGACACGTCCGGCACCGCCTCGCGGAGCAGCCGGGTGACCTTGCGGGCGGCGGTCACATCCATCGTGTGGGTGCCCACCACCTGCTCGGCGCGCAGGTCGTACACCACCGCCCCGTTGCCGCAGATGGCCAGGCCGTGGTGGCCGGTGACCTCGGCGACGCGACTCATCCAGCGCGGCGGACGGCCGGTCACGAAGACCACCTCCGCGCCGGCGGACTCGACGAGCTCCAGCGCGGCGAGGGTGCGTTCGGAGATGGACCCGTCGTCGCGCACGATGGTGCCGTCGAGGTCGGTGGCCACTAGGCGTGGGCGATTCGTGATCGTCACGGGTACATCCTCGCTCAGAAACGATCCGCCGAATCCGCGGGGCCGGCCGAGTGCTCGGGCGGCCGGCGCGCCGGGCCGGATCGTTCAGTCGAGTTGGCTCAGCCCCTCGGTCGCGATGCGTTCGAAGACGGCCTGGTCGGCGTCGAAGATCGAGTCGGGCACCGGCCAGTGCAGCACCAGTTCGGTGATACCCACCTCGCGGTAGCGGCCCGCGTAGTCGACGAACGCGTCCACCGAATCCAGCGGTCGCTCCAGGGTCGAGCCCTGGAGCAGGACCTTCTCCAACTCGTCGGGCTTGCGGCCCTCGTCCGCGCAGACGTCGGAGAGCCGGTCGAGCTGCTCGGCGATCACGGCCGGGCAGTCCCGGGCCGGGATGCCCGTGGGATCGCGGGGGTCGCCGTAGGTGATCCAGCCCTCACCGTGCCGTGCGGTCAGGCGCATGCCCCGGGGCCCGGTCGCGGCGATGTACATCGGCATCCGGGGCTGCTGCCGGCTGCTCGGAATCATCCGGACGTCGTGCGCGGTGTAGTAGGTGCCCTCCTGGGTCACCGCGGGTTCGGTGAGCAGCCGATCCAGCAGCGGGACGAACTCGGCGAGCCGGTCGGCACGCTCGCGTGGGGACCACGGCTGCCGGCCCAGGGCGGTGGCGTCGAAGCCGGTGCCGCCGGCGCCGATGCCCGCGATCAACCGACCACCGGAGATGTCGTCGATGGCCGCGAGGTCCTTGGCCAGGGTGACCGGGTGCCGGAAGTTCGGCGAGGTGACCATCGTGCCCAGGCGCAGCCGCTCGGTGGCCGTCGCGGCGGCGGTGAGGGTGGGCACCGCCCCGAACCACGGAAGCTCTCGGAAGCTGCGCCAGGACAGGTGGTCGTAGGTGTACGCGGCGTGAAACCCGAGGTCTTCGGCGTGACGCCACACCTTGCGGCCCTCGGTCCAGCGGTGGATCGGCAGGATGACAGTGCTCAAACGCATCGGTCGACCATACGTCCCCGGGTGTGCCGACCCTGCGGACGGGCCGTCGCCGCGGCTCGGTCAGCGCACGTATGCTCCCGCCCGGGCCGCTGCGGCGGCGGCCGACGCGGCGTGCTCCGCGCTCGCCTCGTCCAGCGGGTCGCCGCTCGCCAGCAGCCGGTAGTACAGCGGTGCCGACACCGCCCGGATCACCTCGTGCGGGTCCGTGCCCGCCGGTGCCTCGCCCCGGGCGATCGCGGCCTCGACGCACGGTGCCCATTCCTTGATCCGGGTCGCGTAGAACGAGTGCAGCGCGTCGGAGGTGCGGCTGTCGCAGGTCGCCGCCGCGATCACCGCCTTGAACAGCGCGCCCTGCCGCTCGTCGGTGAGCGTGCGGCGCACCAGGTGCGCGTTGGCCCGCAGGTCGCCGAGCAGGGATCCGGTCTCGGTGCGCGACACCGAACTCTCGGCCATGTCCACCAGCAGGTCGGCGACGAGCGCGGTGGGGCTGCCCCAGCGCCGGTAGACGGTGGTCTTGCCGACCTCTGCGCGCTGCGCGACGTCGGCCAGGTCCAGGCCGGCGAAGCCGCGCTCGGCGAGCGCGTCTCCGGCCGCGCGCAGCACCGCTTCGCGGACCCGGGCGGTGCGCCCGCCGGGGCGGACCGTGCCGGGGTCGGCCGGGCCGTCGACCGGCTCCGGGGTGTGGCCGGCGGAGCCGGGAGAGGGATCGCCGACGAGACCGTCCGACATCATAACGGGACTCCTGTTCCATTAAGTCGATCCAGCGTGTACCTTCGGGGCATCTTAACGGGAATGTAGACCCGTTTGAGCATCTCGGGAGATTCACATGTCCACGCTCGAACACGGCACCAGGCCCATCGCGGCCCCATCCGCCGCGCACCCCGCACCGACCGGACACCGGATGACCGGTCGGCAGAAGCTGATCCTCACCCTGCTCCTCGGCGCCCAGTTCATGATCGCGGTGGACTTCTCGATTCTGAACGTCGCACTGCCCGTGGTCGGCGAGGGTCTCGGCTTCTCGCTGAACAACCTGCAATGGGTGGCCACCGCGTTCGCGCTGACCGCAGCCGGATTCACGCTGCTGTTCGGCCGGGTCGCGGACCTGTTCGGCCGCAAGCGACTGTTCCTGGGCGGCATGGCCCTTCTGGGCGCCTCCTCCGCGCTCGGCGGCTTCGCCACATCGCCCGAGATGTTGCTGACCGCCCGGGTGCTCCAGGGGCTGGCCACCGCGGCGGTGACCCCGGCCGGCCTGTCGCTGCTGACCACCGCGTTCAAGGAGGGCCCGCTGCGGGACAAGGCGCTGGGCCTGAACGGCGCGCTGATGTCCGCCGGGTTCACCGCGGGCGCGGTGCTGGGCGGCCTGCTCACCGACATGTTGTCGTGGCGCTGGGCCTTCTTCGTCAACGTGCCCGTGGCCGCGCTGGTGCTGATCCTCGCGCCGTCCGTGATCACCGACGCCCGGCCGACCCACCGGCCCAGGCTCGACGTGCCCGGTGCGATCGCGGTCACCGGCGGCCTGCTGGCCCTGGTCTTCGGCCTGACCCAGGCCGGCGCCGAGGGCTGGGGCGAGCCCACCACCCTCGGCTCGCTGGTCGCCGGCGCCGCGCTCCTGGTCGCCTTTTGGTTCATCGAGCGACGCTCCGCCTCGCCGCTGGTCCCGATCGGCATCATGAAGCGTCGCTCGGTGCTGTGGGGCAACGTCACCGGCTTGATCGCCTTCGTCACCGAGACCTCGCTGGTCTTCCTGCTCACGCTCTACCTCCAGGAGGTCCTGGACTACTCGCCGCTGGCCACCGGGCTCGCGTTCGGTGTGCTGGGCATCGGCACGGTCCTCGGCGGCACCCTCGGCGGCCGGGCGGTGGGCCGGTTCGGCACCCGCACCACGATCGTCGCGGGCGGCGTCGTCCAGGCCCTGGCCACCCTGTCGCTGGTCGCCCTCGGCAGCTCCGGCGGGTGGATCTGGCTGCTGCTCGCGGCGACCTTCGTCGGCGGGGTGGGCAACATGCTGATGATCGTGGGCTTCATGGTCACCGCGACCTCCGGCCTGCCGGACGCCGAGCAGGGACTGGCCACCGGTCTGGCCACGATGACCCAGCAGGTGGGCATCACGATGGGCATCCCGATCATGAGCGCGATCGCCACCGCGCGGATGAGTTCGCTCGGCAGCACCGGACCCGACGCGGTCCTGTCCGGGGTCGCCGTGGCGATCCTGGTCGACTCGGCCCTGGTCCTGCTCGGCGCGCTGTTGGCGGGCCTGTTCCTGGCCCCGCGGCGGGCCGGGCGGACGACGACCTGAGCGCCGCGGCGCCGTCCGACGGCGGCTCGGGCCGCCCGCAGCATGCCGGTCGACCGGCCCGGAGCCCGGCTGGACCCCACCTTGCCCGGCCCGAGTCGCCCGCAGTTGCCCCGAACCGCCGCGATCCGACCCGACCCGCCGCGAGCCGCCGCGATCGACCGGCGCGAGCAGACCGAGGAGATCCGTCATGACCGCGACCCGCACCACCCTCGACGCCCTGCCGCCGTCGAGCACCATTCCCGGTGCCGATCACGACGTCCCGATCCGGATCTTCGCCGGCGGCCCCGGTTCGGCCGGCCTCCTGGTCTGGGCGCACGGCGGGAGTTGGCGCTCGGGGGCCACCGCCGACTGGGCGCCCGCGCTGGCCCACCTGGCCCGGATCGGCTCGACGACGGTGATCGGCGTCGACTACCGGTTGGCCCCCGAACACCCGCACCCCGTCGCCCTGCTCGACGTGCTCACCGTCCTGGACTGGGCCCGGGACCGGGCCGGCGCCGAGCCGACCTCGGTCGGTGGGGACAGCGCGGGCGCCACCATCGCCGCGTGCGCCGCACTGGCCCGGCGCGACCCGGACCGCCCGCTCACCGCGCAGGTGCTCGCCTACCCGCCGATCGACCCGGACCGCCGGGCCGCGTCCTACCGCGGCCGACCGGGGGCCTTCCCGTCCCGGGCCGCGCTGGGCTCGGCCTGGCGGGCGTACCGGGGGCAGGAGCCGATCCACCCGGCCGCCGTCGGCGCGCGAGCGCTGTACAGCACCCCGCACGAGGCCGCCGACCTCGCCGGGGCCGCCCCCGCGATCCTCGCGGTGGGCTCGCTCGACCCGGTCGTGGACGACGTCCGCGGCTACGCCCGACGACTGCGCGCCGCCGGCGTCCCGGTCGAGCTGCACGAACCCGTCGGCACCGGGCACGGCGCCTTCCTGACCGACCCGACCTTCCGGCACCGCCTGGGCACCGCGTACGCGGCGGCCCAGCGCGACGCCCGACCCGTACGGAGGATTCGATGAACACCACCGCTCTGCTGCGGCACTTCGCGGACCTGCGCGACGGCACCCACGGCGACGCGGTCTCGCGCCCGGACAAGGAAGGACTGTTCCGCACGGCCGTCGCACTGCTCGACCCGCACGCCCGTCGGGCGCTCGTGGAGCTGGACACCGATCTGCTGCTGGGCACCGGCGAGTACACCGCCACCGGCGTGCGACGCGCTCGGGACGGCGGTCTGGAGGCTGTCTGGGCGCTGTCCTGGCCGCAACAGCGCGCGGCGGGCGTCGCGCCGATCGTCCTGCGGGCGTTCTACGGCGCCGGTTTCCACCACCCGCACCTGCGCGGCGGCACGGTCGGCGAATGGCCGCTGAACGTGTTCACGCCCGAGCAGGCCGCTGAGGAACTGCCCACGCTGCGCGCGATCGCCGCCGCCGACCTGCACAACCTGGTCTTCCTGCGGGACTTCCGGATCATTCCGGCGACGACCGCTCCCGCGACGGGGAGCGCTGCGGGCGCCTCGAATGCCTCGGGCCCTTCGAACACCTTGGACGCCTCGAAAGACGCGGGTGCCTCGGGCGCCTCGGACACCGCGAGCACCGAGATCGGAGGCTGATCATGATCATGTCCGTCCGCCTTTTTGTCCCGGACCGGGAGCGGTCGCCGATCCCCGCCGACGCCGGCTTTGCGCCCGCCTCGCATGCACTATGCAGCTACTTGTAGGATGATTGGGCAACCCCACGAATCCGGGAGAGTCCATGTCGCTCCAGGCTGCCGGTAGACGTTCTCTCGTCGACGACGCGATCGACCAGCTCCGCGCCCAACTGACCGCCGGGACATGGCCGATCGGCGCGCGCATTCCCAGTGAGAGCGTGATCGCCGAACGGCTCCGGGTCGGCCGGAACACCGTGCGCGAGGCCATCCGCGTGCTCGTGCACGCCGGAATGCTGGAGTCGCGCCAAGGCGACGGGACGTACGTGCGCTCCACCACCGATCCCGGCGACCTGGTCCGCCGGATCGAGCACGCCGACCTGCGGGACATCTTCGAGATGCGCCGCGCGCTGGACGTGGAGGCCGCCCGACTCGCCGCGCAGCGCCGGAATGCCGAGGACCTGGACCGGATCCGCCGCTCGCTGATCCGCCGCGGCGCGGCCGACGGCAGCGCGGACAACCCCGAGCCGCACGACTTCGACCGCGGCGGTGTGGCCGAGGGCGAGCTGGACGACCTGGTCGAACAGGACGTGGCCTTCCACACCGCGATCGCGATCGCGTCGCACAACTCGGCGATGGTCTCCACCTACCGCTGGTTCAGCGACTCGCTGTGGCGCAGCATCCGCACGGTGGTCGGCGACGGCACCCTCCCGGACGCGTCGCACGCCCTGCACGTGGCGCTGGCCGACGCGATCGAGGCGGGCGATCCGGACGCGGCCGAGCAGGCCGTGCGACGAATCCTCGAACCCGCCGTGATCGCCCTCGACGCACTGCTGCAAGACCAGGTGGAGGACCGACCCATGGAGCACGACCCGATGGAGCACCACCCGATGGAGCACGACGCATGAGCACGACCGAGTTGCGCATACCCCCGACCGGGAAGACCGCCGGCAGCACCGTGCGGGCGACCGGCGGCGCGCTGCTGCTCGCCGGCATCGTGCTGATCGCGCTCAACATGCGGGTCGGGCTCTCCAGCGTGTCCCCGCTCGTGGGCGAACTGCGTGACGTGTTCCACCTGTCCGCGACCACGGGCAGCCTGATCACCGCGATACCGGTGCTGTTCCTGGGCCTGATCTCGCCGCTCGCGCCGATCGCGGCACGCCGGTACGGCACCGAACTCGTGCTGCTGGGCGCGCTGGTCGTGGTCGGCCTCGGGATCCTGCTGCGGGTGATTCCCGACCTGACCGCGCTGTTCGCGGGCGGCGCGCTGGTCGGTGCCGGGATCGCGGTGCTGAACGTGTTGATGCCGGGCGTGGTCAAGCGCGAGTTCCCGCACCGGGCGGCGGCGATGATCGGCGTGTACAGCGCCGCCATGGTCCTCGGCGCCGCGGTCTCGGCGGGCGCGACGGTGCCGCTGGAGAACGCGATCGGGCACGGTTGGCAGCCGGCGCTCGGTATCTGGGCGCTGCTCGCCTTCGCGGCGGTGGCGGTCTGGCTGCCGCACGTGCGCCGCCGGCGCGGGGGCGTCGCGGCGGCGATGCCGCACGTGCCGGGTCTGTGGAAATCGCCGCTCGCCTGGCTGGTGACCGGGTTCATGGGCCTGCAGTCGCTGCTGTTCTACGTACTGCTCGCGTGGATGCCGACCATCCTGACCGACAACGGGATGAGCAAGGGCACCGCGGCGACGATCTTCGCGTTCAACACATTCGTCCAGATTCCGGCCTCGTTCGCGGGGTCGATCATCGCCGGTCGGATGCGGAACCAGAGCCCGCTGGTGTTCGGCTCGGTCGGCCTGATCGCGGCCGGCTATGTGGGACTGATGGTCGCGCCCACGGGCGGGGCGTGGTTGTGGGCGGTGCTGCTGGGACTCGGACAGGGCGGCGCGGTGTCGCTCGCGCTGACCCTGATCGTGCTGCGCTCGCCGGATCCGAACACGGCCGCGCAGTTGTCCGGGATGGCGCAGGCGGTCGGCTACGTGTTCGCCGCGTTCGGGCCGTTGGCCGCCGGGGCGCTCCATCAGGCCACGGACGGGTGGACGGTGCCGATCGTGCTGATGCTGGTGTTGTCCGCGTGTGCGCTCGCCTGTGGGGTGGGTGCTTCGCGGCCGGTTCATGTGCACGTACGCGTGGCGCGGGAGGTTGTCGTACCCGCCCGTCCGCCCGTCACGTGAGGTGGAAACGTTTCGCGGACTTCGGGCGTCGCGGTGAGCGATCGGGGCCTGGCGGCCGGGCGATCGGGTACTCCGGTTCAGCTTTCCGGGAACAGGCGTTCCAGGACCACCGCGATGCCGTCGTCCATGTTGGACAGGGTCACCTCGTCCGCGACGGCGAGCAGTTCGCGGTGGGCGTTGGCCATGGCCACGCCGTGTGCGACCCACTTGAACATGGTGACGTCGTTGGGCATGTCGCCGAACGCGATGGTGTCGGCGGCCTTGGCGCCCAGCTTGCGCGCGGCCAGGGACAGGCCGACCGCCTTGCTCAGACCCAGCGGCAGCAGCTCGACGATGTCCCGTCCGGCGTGCGTGACGTCCACCAGACCGGTGCAGATCTTGCGCGCGCACGCGGTCAGTCGCTCGTCGTCGTAATCGTCGTGGTGCAGGTAGAGCTTGAGGATCGGCTCCGACCACAGCTCGTCGCGGTCTCGGACCACGTGCACGGGCAGCACCGGGTTGTACGGGTAGCCGCGCTCCACGACGACCTCGCCGGTCAGCCCGTCCCGGCTGACCGCGAACCGTACGTCGCCCAGTTCCCGGGTCAAGCGCTCGGCGGCCAGCTTCGCCAATTGGCGGTCCAGCGTGACCGATGTGAGCAGCCGCTGCTCGCCCGCGTGGTAGACCTGCGCGCCCTGCCCGCACACCGCGAGCCCCCGGTAGCCCAGCGCCTCGAATATCGGACGCGTCCAGGACACCGCGCGCCCGGTCACTATCACGTGCTTGGCACCGGCCGCGGTGGCCCGGGCCAGCGCCGCGCGGTTGCGCGCCGAGACGGTGTGGTCCTCGCGCAGGAGCGTGCCGTCCAGGTCGGTGGCGACCAGGGAGAAGGTCACGCCTGCACCGGTTCCAGCACCTCACGGCCGCCGAGGAAGGGACGCAGCGCCTGCGGGACGATCACCGAGCCGTCCGGCTGCTGGTGGTTCTCCAAAATCGCCACGATCGTGCGCGGCACCGCGCACAGCGTGCCGTTGAGCGTGGCCAGCGGGCGGGTGCCCTGCTCGTCGCGCATGCGTACCTGGAGCCGGCGGGCTTGGAACTCGGTGCAGTTCGAGGTCGACGTGACCTCGCGGTACTTGCCCTGGGTCGGGATCCACGCCTCGATGTCGAACTTGCGCGCGGCCGAGGCGCCGAGGTCGCCGGAAGCGACATCGATCACCCGGTACGGCAGTTCGAGCCGGTTCAGGAACTCCTTCTCCCACGCCACCAGGCGCCGGTGCTCGGCCTCGGCCTCCTCCGGCGCGACGAAGCAGAACATCTCCACCTTGTCGAACTGGTGCACCCGGATGATGCCGCGCGTGTCCTTGCCGTACGTGCCGGCCTCGCGGCGGAAGCACGGCGAGAAGCCGGCGTAGCGCAGCGGCAGTTCCGCGGCCGGGATGATCTCGTCCATGTGGTAGGCCGCGAGCGGCACCTCGGCGGTACCCACGAGGTAGTAGTCGTCGGCCTCGAGGTGGAACACGTTCTCCGCGGCCTGACCGAGGAAGCCGGTGCCCTCCATCGCGTGCGGGCGCACCAGCGCGGGCGTCAGCATCGGCGTGAAGCCGGCCTCGGTCGCCTGTGCGACGGCCATGTTGACCAAGGCGAGTTCGAGCAGCGCGCCGACACCGGTCAGGTAGTAGAAGCGCGAGCCGGACACCTTCGCGGCCCGCTCGACGTCGATCGCCTTGAGCATCCGGCCCAGCTCGACGTGATCGCGCGGCTCGAAGCCCTCCGCCGCGAAGTCGCGCGGCGTGCCGATCTCCTCGAGCGTGACGAAGTCCTCTTCGCCGCCGACCGGCGCGTCCGGGTCGATCAGGTTGGCCAGCGACTTGAGCAGCCGGTCGGTCTCGGTCTTGGCCTCGGCCTGCTCCGCGTCCGCGGTCTTGACCTCGGCGGCCAGCGTCTGGGCCCGGGTCAGCAGCTCCTGCCGTTCGTCGCCCTTGGCCTTGGAGACCTGCTTGCCGATCGACTTCTGCTCGCCCCGCAGCGCGTCGAACCGGGAGCCGGACGAGCGGCGGAGCTCGTCCGCCGCGAGCAGCGCATCGACGATGGTCTCGTCCTCGCCGCGGGCGCGCTGCGAAGCGCGGACACGGTCGGGATCCTCACGGAGCAGTCGCAGGTCGATCACGGCCAAAGCCTACCGGGGCCCCGCCAACGGATTTCGCGGGTGCGACGAACCCGACGGTGGCGAAACAGACGTGCCGGCCGAAATCCGGGCTAAGAATGAGACATGACCTCGACTCCCACCTGGACCAGGAAGCGCCTCGACCCGGACCGCCGATTCGGCCTCAGGTTGACCCTGGTCACTCTCGCGCTGCTGGTGGGCGCCCTGCCGTTCGGGCTGCTCGCGCTGTTGGTGGAGACCAAGTGGTCGCCGCTGCTCGACCTGGACAAGGACGTCGCGACCGGACTCAACGACTGGGTCCGTGAGCACCCCGGGTGGCAACACGCGCTGCGGATTCTCAGCGACTGGGTCTGGGATCCGAACATGTATCGCCTCCTGGTCGCGATCATGTGCGGGTGGCTCTGGTGGCGCGGCGCCCGCCGGCTGGTGGTGTGGGCGGTGGTCACCATGGTGGTCGGCGGCCTGCTCGGCGCGTCGCTCAAGCTCGTCTTCACCCGGGCCCGGCCGAATCTGCCCAATCCGGTCGATCACGCCGGCGGCTGGTCCTTTCCGTCCGGGCACGCGCTGATGGGTGTCATCGGCCCCGGCGTGCTGCTGCTGGCGCTGTTGCCGCTGATCCCGCGCGCGTGGCGGCCGCTCGCATGGGCGGTCGCGATCGTCTCGGCGGTCGGCGTCGGGTTCACCCGGGTCGCGCTCGGCGTGCATTACGTCACGGACGTGGTCGGTGGCTGGGTGCTCGGCCTGATCGTGCTCGCCGCGACCTCGGCGGTGTTCGAATGGTGGCGTCGCGACGCGGGACTACGGAACGTGGATGCGACCGAGGAGGGCCTGGAACCGGAGATCGACGGGCACGGCCCGGATCCGGAGATTTCGCACATTCGACCCGGAACCGATGGGCACTCCTCGGATCGGCGGAACTGAAGGATCGACGGCCGGGTAAGAATGTCGGTCATGCTGACCGAAGCAGGACGGTTCCTGCGCCGTATCGTCCTGCCCCTTGTCATATTGACCTTCGTCATGGTCGGCCTCGGTCTGCTGATCACCAAGACCCTCGACGGTGTCTGGCCGTTCACGGTCGAGGACGACCTCGACCGCACCTTCGCCGAGCATCGCTCGGGCGGTTGGAACGACGTCACCCACCTGTTCTCCACGCTGGCCGACACCCGTGTGATCATCGCCACCACGCTGCTCGCGGCCGTGGTGGCCCGAATCGTGGGCCACTCCTGGCGCGGCCCGATGTTCCTGGCCTGCTCGGTGGCCGGTCAGGCGCTGGTGTTCTTCCTCGTCCAACTCTTCGTCTCGCGCGATCGCCCGGACGTCCCGCGCCTGGACGCGGCGGCCGCGACGTCGAGCTTCCCGTCCGGGCACACCGGCGCCGCGTTCGCGCTGTACGGCGGGCTGGCGGTGCTGCTCACGAGCCGACTGCGCGGGCGCTGGCCGGCCGTCCTGGTGTGGGTGCTGCTCGGCGCGATACCGCTCGCGGTGGCCGGGAGTCGGATGTACCGCGGCATGCATCACCCCAGCGACGTGCTGATGTCGCTGCTGTACGCGAGCGTCGTGCTGGCGGTGATGAACCGCGCACTGCTGTCCCCGAAGTCGGTCTGGGGATATCTGTCCCGGCGGCGCGAGGCACCGCAGGGAGCCGACGGCGGGCTGCCGCGCGCGGCAGTGGTGGTCAACCCGATCAAGCTCGACGTCGCCGAGTCGCGCACCCGGATCGACCGGATCATGCACGACGCCGGGTGGGCCGAGCCGTTGTGGCTGGAGACGACGGTGCTCGATCCGGGCGCCGGGGTGACCGCGAAGGCGCTGGCCGAGGGGGTCGACCTGGTCATAGCCGCGGGCGGCGACGGCACGATCCGCGAGTGCGCCGGCGCGCTGGCCGGTACGGACACCCCGCTCGCGGTGATCCCGGCGGGCACAGGCAACCTGCTCGCACGCAACCTCGGCCTGCCGATCGACATCGCCGACGCGCTGCACGTGGCCATGCACGGGCGGGACCGGCGAATCGACCTGGGCACGGTGGACCCGGACGACGAACTCGCCGGTACGGCGGGCATCGAAGCGCGCTGCTTCACCGCGATGGCCGGCATCGGTCTGGACGCGGCGATGGTCGCGGACGCGCCGGACGCGCTCAAGAAGAAGGTCGGCTGGCCCGCGTACGTGGTCTCCGGCGCCCGGCACCTGCGCGATCGGCGGATGCGGGTGACGTTGACCGTGGATGACGGCGAGCCGATCCGGCGGCGGGCCCGGATGGTGCTGGTCGGCAACGTCGGCGCACTCCAGGCCGGCATGCAGTTGCTGCCGGGAGCGGTGCCGGACGACGGGCTGTTGGACGTGGTGGTGTTCGCGCCGTACGGGATGACCGGTTGGGCGCACGCCACGGTGCGGGTGATAGGCCGGCGCCGCGATCAGGAGCCGGCCGTGGTGCCGGTCAAGCAGCAACGGCTGCGCCCGATCGAGCACTTCACCGGCCGACGGGTGCTGATCGAGACCGATCGGCCGGAGCCGCGCGAGCTGGACGGCGATCCGATCGGGCCCGGCACCCGGCTCGCGGTCCGGATCCGGCCCGGCTCACTCACGGTGCGGGTGCCCTGAGGCGCTGTCGGCGCTGCTTCGGTTCAGATTCCGTCGCCGCCGCGGGCGCGGGCCAGCCATTCGCTCGCGTTGGCGAACTCGGCGTCCGAGGTGCCTCGGCGCAACTGGGGGCGGACCCGGTCGGCGCGCGGGTAGGACCCGAGGAAGCGCACCGCCGCGCACACGCGCCGCAACCCCATCAGCGCCTCGCCGACCCGGGCGTCGGCGACATGGCCCTCGGCGTCCATCGAGAAGAAGTAGTGCCCGAGCCCGTCCCCGGTGGGCCGCGACTCGATCCGGGTCAGGTTGACCCCGCGGACCGCGAACTCCTGGAGGATCTCCAGGAGCGCGCCCGGGTGGTCGTCCACGATGTATGCGACCACCGTGGTGCGGTCGGCGCCGGTGGGCACGGTGGGCCGGTCCGGGCGCTCGACCAGGACGAAGCGGGTGACCGCGCCCTCGACGTCGTGGATGTCGGTGATCAGCGGCACCAGGCCGTACGGCCCGGCCGCGAACTCGCCGGCCAGGGCCGCGTCGTAGCGGCCCTCCTGGACCAGGCGAGCGGCGTCGGCGTTGGACGCGGACGAGTACCAGTGCGCGTCGGGCAGGTTGGTCGAGAGCCAGTTGCGCACCTGCGGCTGCGCGTGCGAGTGGCTGGAGATGGTCTTGACGTCCGCCAGGGTCACCCCGGGACGGACCAGCAGCGCGAACGCGATCGGCAGCAGGACCTCGGCGGTGATCACGAGCGGGACACCGGTGGCCAATTCGTCCAGCGTGACGGACACGGCCCCTTCGACCGAGTTCTCCAGTGCGACCACCGCGCCGTCGGCGTCGCCGTGGCGGACCGCGTCCAGGGCGGCGGGCACCGACTCCATCGGGGTGACCTCGGCGTGCTCCGCGCCCGGCAGCATGCGCAGGGCGGCCTCGGTAAAGGTGCCCGCGGGGCCGAGGTAGGTCCAGCGGGGCGCGGCGGCGGGCGTGCGGGCGTCGGACATGTCGTCACTGTACTGAGCCGGCCCGCGTGCTTCGGTCGTGTTCCGTGGTGCGGACGGTCGCGGACGGTCGCGGACGGTCGCGATGCGTGCTTCCGCCGGGAGGGTGAGGCTGAGCCTGTGGAAAACGCCGCGACGCTGCTGCCGGTGACCCCCACGCTGGGGATCGTCGCCGTGCTGCTCCTGCTCGCCGCGACGGCGGTCGCCGGGGCGGCGCGACTGGGCCACGGCCGGGCGGTGATGATGTCCGGGGTGCGGGCGGCGGCGCAGTTGCTGGCGGTGTCGTTCGTCATCACACACGTGGTGGATCGGCTCGGCCTCGCGGCCCTGTTCGTGGTGATGATGTACACCGTCGCGGCCCTGACGGCGGCCGGGCGAGTGACCGCGAACCGACGGTTGCTCTGGCCCGCGGTGCCGATCGTGACGGCGACGGGGCCGACCCTGGTGCTGCTGTGGGCGACCGGTCTGCTGCCGGCCAAGGGCATCGTGCTGATCCCGATCGCGGGCATCCTGATCGGCGGCGCGATGACCGCGACGGTGCTGGCGGGGCGGCGGGCGTTGGAGGAGTTGGCACAGCGCCACGGCGAGGTCGAAGCCGCTCTGACCTTGGGTTTCACCGATCGCGACGCGGCGATGGAGATCTGTCGGCCGGCCGCTTCCGGGGCGATGATCCCGGCCCTGGACCAGACCAGGACGGTGGGGTTGGTGACCCTGCCGGGGGCCTTCGTGGGCATGTTGCTCGGCGGGGCGACCCCACTGCAGGCGGGGGCGGTGCAGCTGTTCGTGTTGGTCGCACTGCTTCAGGTTCAGGCGGTTGCGGTGGCCCTGACCATCGAGTTGGCTGCGCGGGGACGGCTGGTGCGGAGGGGGGCGGATCCGGGGCGCGCGGGCGGCTCGGGCACGTAGCGGTAGGTCTGCCCGCGCACCGCCGAGCGCGTGGTCGAGTCGCTCACACCGTGCTCGCGGGCGAGCCGGTACACGGACACTCCGCCCCGGGCCCGACGCCGACACGCGGCCCCGACCTCGGGGTGAGACGACACCGATCGCCAGGTGTGGGTTGATCCACCGACCTGTGGATAACCCTGTGGAAATCGCTGTGGAGAACTTGGGCGGGGCTGTGGGATTCCGAGGTGGGAGGGGTCGTGTGAGGAGTGTCTGTGGACAACTGGGCCCGACTCGAATCGGCCGGAGAGGCGGGCGACGGCCATGGTGGCCATGGTGTTGATCTCGATGGCCTTGGTCAGGTCACCGGTGCGGGAGGCGAGATCGGTGATCGATCCGATCGCGCGGGAGAGCAGCGCGTCCATGTTTTCGCTGGTGGCGGGGTGTAGCGGCCGGTGCGGCGGCTGGTGGGCAGGACGTCGTGGGTGACGCGGCGGCGGAAGGGTTTGGCCTCCGGCTTGTTGCTGCGCAGGGTCAGTGTGTAGAGGCCGGACTCGCTGACGAAGGTCATGTTCGGATTGCCTCGATCAATACCGTGTCGATTTGACACAGTATTTCGCCTGAACTGCGGTTTTGCGCACAATCGCCGTAGTCCTTTCGTCCGGATCGAGGGCTCCGACTGTGTGGCGCGAGTTGGCCTGCAAGGCAAGTGCCCCACAGACATCGGAGGCACAGAACCATGGTGAGTCGTGGTCCGCAGGATGCGCTGCGGGCTGTTCCCGCCGCATTGCTTCAAAGAGGCTCATGTGTCCCCCCGATCGGCTCACCGCGTTCGCCCATACGTATGAACGATCCTGGGGCGACGGGGTTACGCGCTGATTGGTGGGTCTGTTCGCCCTTGGGGGATTCTCGGGTCCGGGCGGACGGGTGAAGGTTTTCGGTGGGTATCGTTTGATCTCATTGCGTGATCAGACAACCACGGGGAGGGATCTTGGCTGGTGGTGGCGGTGCCGGCGGGGGCGGCTCGGCGCGGGTTCGGGTCGAGACGGGGGCGTTGCGGCAGGGGGCCGCGGCGGCTCGTGAGGTGGCGGGAGTGCTGCGACAGGCGTCCGTAAAGCCGAGCGCGGCGGTCGTCGGGTGTCCGGGGTTCGCGGTTGCCGCGGCGGCCGGTGCGCTGGCGGCCGCGTGGGCGGACCATCTGCGGACGCTCGCGGACGGGTACGGCGGGGCCGGTGAGGTGTTGACGGCCAACGCCGACGCGCACGATCGCACCGATCAGGCGGCGGCGGGTGCGTTCGCGGGGGCTCGGCGCTGATGGTGACGCTGACGCAGCTTCGTGACGCCGCGTTGGGCGGGCTGGATCGGGCGGTGGCCGAGTGGACCGACCTGGCGGCCGCGTTGGACGGTGTGGTCGGACGGGCGACGACCGGTGTGGGCGGGCCGTTGCGGGCCTCGCACTGGGAGGGCGCGGACGCGGATGCGGCGGAGCGGGGTGTGGCCGCGCGTGGTGAGCAGGTCATGGTCGCGGCACAGGAGGCCCGGTGCGTGCTGACCGTGCTGGACACGGCGGCTGAGCAACTGCGGTACGCGCAGCACGAACTGCGGGCGGGGCTGGAGGAGGCCGCGGCCGCGGGGTTCACCGTGTTCGAGGACGGGCGACTGGTGGCGGCCGACCCGACGCGCGGCGCCGACGCGGCGATGGTCTCGCGGCGACACGAGTTGGAGCAGCGGTTGGCCGTGCCGGTCCGGACGGCGACCGAGGTCGACACGCGTTGTGCGCAGACGCTGGCGCGGTTGCACCCGACCGGTACGGCCGACTGGGCGGACACCGCCGCCGACGGTGCGTGCGTGATGGCGTTGGCGGGGCTGGACCTCGCCACCATCCCGAAGGGCGATCCGGTCGCGGCGGCCAAGTGGTGGGCGGGGCTAAATGCGTCGGAGCGGGCGATGTATCTGGCCGGCTATCCGGCGGTGCTGGGGGCGATGGACGGGTTGCCGACGGAGATCCGGGACCGCGCCAACCGGGTCGCGCTGGCCGAGACGAAGGTCGCGCTGCTCGCGGAACTGGCCGCCGCGCGTGCCAAGCGGGATGCGGCGGGGCGCACCGACGACGCGAAGTGGCGATTCCGCGTCACCGCCCTCAAGGAACGCCTGGCGGCCATCGAGGGCTTGGAGGCAACCTTGCGCTCCGGCGACGACCTGTACCTGATGGGCTTCAGCGCCAAAGACGACGGCCGCGCAATCGTCGCCATCGGCAACCCCGACATGGCCGCCCACACGGCGGTATACGTCCCGGGGACGGGGGCAGGATTGGCCAGAATTGGCTCGGATGTCAACCGGATGCGGAGTCTTTGGCTGGCGGCTCGACAGGAGTCTCGAGGCGGCGGGATTTCCACGATTACTTGGGTTGGCTATGACGCTCCGGACACTCTGGTGCATGCCATATCAACCGCTGACGCCGATGAGGCTGCGCCATCTTTTGCGCGCTTCTTGCGAGGAGTGGGAGTAGCTCAGGGTATTAGTTCCAACGAACATGTCACCGTGATCGGGCACAGCTATGGATCAGTGGTTGTTGGACAAGCGGCGCATTACAGTGGCGGACTCTTTGCGCGGGATATTGTCGTGGCTGGCAGTCCGGGCATGCATGTGACTAGAGCGAAGGATCTTGGTATTTCCCCGAGGCATGTGTGGGTAGGGGCGGCAGACGGTGATCTTGTTACCGATGTGGGTGCGGGGGCTCATGCACCGATGTCCGAGAACGACGGTGTTCGTAGACGCGTAACTCCAGATGCTCGAGAGTTCGGCGCAAATCGATTCACCTCTGACGGTTCCAGGGGCCACAGTGAGTACTGGTCTACGGCTAATCCAATGAGTCTGAACAACCAGGCTGCGATCGTCACGGGAAACTATCAAGACGTTCGCCTGGAGTGGGGAGAGCGGCCATGAGATGCTTCCTGGGTCTATTCCTTCTAGTCTCACTTATTGCAGGCTGCGGGAAGTCAGAAAACTCGGCTGGAGGTGCGAGTCGTGTTGAAATCGATCGGACTCTCCGAGAGTACTCCAGTCGTGTCTTCGACGGTCTCGAATTGCATGGCAGGCATGGCGATGCAGATGAGATTCATTCGACTTTTTGTGAATCTCATTCAGTGAATGAAGGTTCCAACCTGCAGCTGGTCACGCATTTTTGGCAGATTGATGATTTGCCTGTGGCGGAGGCTCGGGCGGCGGTTGACCGGCTGCGCAAGTATCTAGAGATCCAGAAATGGCAGATTCTTGACTATGCTCTGCCGCCAGAGGTTGGTAATGCAATTGTGCAAGCCAAGAATTCTCGGGATAGCTACGTCATCTGGGTCAAGGCTATCGAGGAAATGAATCGCGTCATCATTCGGGTTTCTTCGCCTTGTGTCAGGTTTCCCTAAGAGTTTTCCCGTAACCGCTGGCGCGCTACTGCGTTGCCCACAGTTTGGTACGGCAAGCGATCCGACGTGGAATTGAGCCGTTTTTCCGGGATGAACGAGTTGCAGTTTCGGAAGCTTGTCGCGCTGGTGAGCCGTCGAGGCGGCGACGTCCGATACGGTTGACCGTGGCGGCTCTGCCTGCAGCACCGGGTGTTGCCAATAGCCACCTACTGGCGGACCAACCTGACGTTGTTGCGGGTCGCTCCATTATTCGGGGTCTCGAAGTCTGCGGCAAATCAGGTACTGGACCACGACTCCCGGCGATCCCGCCCGCGCGTCGGCTGCGGCAGGACACCGTGCCGTCGTTGAAAGCACCCTTGTGCCTACACGGGATCCACTGTCGGGCCTTCGTTGAGTCCGGCGTCGACCGCCATGCCCTGGTCTTGGAGGACGGTGCCTATAAAAGAACCTTGGCTCTGGTCCGTACCGGCCGTCGCGGATAGGAGCACCTCACGCCCGAACAAAAGGCCGACAACGCCGTCCACGCAGGGCCCGAGCCGGGGCCGAGGGCGGCTGGAACAAGCGCCTGCGGCACGCGGGAGAACTCGTCCGACACGACATCGGCGTCCTTGTGGCGCACTCGACATGGCGGGGTGACGACGTGTGGACGGTCGATTCCATTCCGCGAACGCCACAGCGGCCGAATTCCGGCAGGTGTCGTCGTCCGTAGCTTGTTACGAACCGGGCGCCGACGGCCGCCATTCGGCACACCAACCACGCCGACCAGCCGACCCGACTTCACCGACTGTCTACGACCACCGACCCACGTCGGAAGCCTTCATCGAGGAGGCCGGAGGCGGAAGATGGTCCAGAAGGTTAGGGAGGCGAGGGCGGCGGTGGCGAAGAGGGTGGTGGAGCGGAGCCACATGGCTCGGGTGATGCCTTCGGCGGCGCCGGTGGGGTCCAGGAGGGCCAGGGCGAACAGGAACACGGCCAAGGCGTAGATGGCCGCCCAGGCCCAGCGGTTCCATTGCCACAGGGCGTGGCCGTCCATGAACTGCATCGGCAGCAGGCCGAAGACCAGGCCCACCACCGCGGCCACGAAGCACTGGGTGAGCAGGTCCTCGGCGAAGACCCAGCCGAAGGGTGCGCCGTCCGACTCGTTCAGGATGTGGGTCACCGGGATGCGCCACACCCACGCGACCACCGCGAGGCCCGCCAGGGACCACGAGCCGATGGCGATCGCGCGCCCCTCGTCGGCCGGTGACATCCGACGCAGGCCGGCCGAAGTGAAGGCCAGGAACAGGCCGTACACGTAACCGGGCGTCAGATGCAGCAGGCGCGAGGCCGCGGCCAGGACCAGGGCGACGCCCAGTGCTCCGGGCAGCAGCCGAGGCAGCGCCCGGATGCGCGAGACGCGGCGTCGGTACGCCTCCGCCGAGCCCTCGTACACCAGGACGCCCAGCGGTACCGCCGCCACCAGGGCCAGGGCGAGTGCGGCGGTGCCCGCGTTCCAGCCCGTGCCCGGTTCGACCGCGACGCAGAACGAGGCCGAGAGCAGCACGAAGGCGAGAACCTGCAACTCGGGTACCCGTGGTTGCGATCGAGGCCGCGCCGCCCCCGGGCGCAGTCGGCGTCGGATCCGCAGGTGGTTCTGTTCCCAGGTCTTGTTGAACAGTTCGGCCGAGAAGCCCAGCACGGGTAGTGCCACCACCGCCGTCGCGCCGGCCAGCAGCACCGGCCGGGGCTCGTCGAACAGCGCGCCCGGGCTCGGCAGGTTCACCGCCGCCTCGGACCGGTCCGCCGCCACCGCCGCGGCCGCGGTTTCGGCCGCGCCGAGTACCGCGACCCGTACCGAGAAGTCGCCGTCGTACCCCGCGCCCGTCGTACAGGCGACGGTCAACGTCCCGTCCCCGCCCGGCAGTTCACGCGGCACTCGAACATCGCCCGCGAACCGCCCGTCGGCGGCCACCGGCACCGTCCCCAGCACGGCGGTGCCATGACGCACCGTCAGCGAGCCGGTTCCGCCGTCGACCGGTCGGCCGCACGCGACGAATCCGCTGCCCGCGATCCGCAACGGTTGCCCGGCGGTCGGCTGAGCGGGCGTCAGCGTCAACTCCGGCTGGGCGACGCGGAAGTCGGTGCGCAGTGTGACCCCGTTGTCGGGCATGCCGGCGCCCTGCGCAAAGCAGCTCACCGTGACCGGCCGTGGGCCGCGATCCGGCCCGTCCGGCACGGTGAAGCGGTAGGCCTCACCCTTGTTCCTGGTGTTCTGGACGCTGAGCTTGGTGAGCTCATGCCCGCCCCAGGTCACCCGCGCGTCGTCGTCGGCGTTCGATGGTCCACAGCGCAGGTCGGTCCACAGTGTGACCTCGGTGCCCGGTGCTCCCGCGGCCGGCTCCACGATCAGCCTTTTTGCGGGTAGTTCGGCCGGTGGGGTCTTGGTCTCCCGGGCTTGATAAGCGTTGATCTCGATCGCGGTCTGCGCGAGGACGTCCTCTTCCTCATCGGCGCAGTGCACGGTGATCCGGTTCACCGGCCCGGCGATGGTGGTTTCCGCGTTCGAGCTGAAGACCGGGGTCGGAACCTCGTGCCGGAACGCGATCGAGTTGCCGTGTGCGGTGTCCACCGGCAGGTCGGCCGCGAGCAGATCCTGATACCCCCCGGAACTGCCCCCGCTGGCCGACAGCAGATACACGTTCACCTTGTTCAGTGCGCAGCCGGTCAGCCCGGATCCCCGGATCGCCACCATGTCTCCGGGCATGGCCGTTCCGGGTGTCACGGTCACCGATGGGCCGGTGGCTCCCGTCGCCGGCGCCGCGAGGGCCAAGGGCGCCAGCGCCAACGCCACCGCCCCGATCCCCGTCCCGAGCGCGACCCGCGCCCGCGTCCGTGTCCGTATCCGTGTCCGCAGCTGTTTTGCGTTCATTGGTCCCCGTTCCCCGTAGCCGAGCACCGACGATGATGCCGGCCGGCGCGGGCCCGCAACGTGTCTTGGTGAAACCCGAAGAGCGGTCCGCACTCACCCGCCGGCACCGATTTCTCGGTCCACCACGGCTACGGACCCACGATTGCCGGTGCCGTTCGCAGGTCGGGGTCCGTTTGTTCGCCGACCGGGGCCGTTCGCGGGTTCGCCGAAGGCGACGGTCTATTCGTTCCGTGGCGCCATCAGGTTGGGCATCTCGAAATCGGAGCAGGTAGCCGGTGAGGAACCGATCCCAGTTGGGCGGCAGCGGCTCGGTGCCTCGCTCGGCGTACATCTCGTGCGCCCGGCCGACGGATCCGCACGCTCCAACGAGCACGGCCACCGCGATCGTCGTGGTGTGGGCAGGACCCCCGAGCACGATGACCCGGTGGCGGCGGGCCAGGAGGAGCACCTTGTCGATCAGCTGTTCGAGCGCGATTACCGGATGGTCGCCCACTCCCCGTTCGGGTACCGGAGATCGGAATACGGACACCGGCCGGACGGCTCGCCGAATCGGCCCGTCGTTCACCCGCCGGTCCACCACCACGGCGAACTCGGGAGCCTGCTCCGGCGGCAACGCCCATTCGCCGAGGGCCCATTCGCGATATCGGCGGCGCGTGAGCCGGTGGGAGCGAGTTCCTGCGACCACGTCGACGCGCTGACTGGGTGGCCGGCCGGGAGCCTCGGCGACCCACAGGTTCGGCACGACGAGCCAGGCCCGACGATCGGATTGCCGCTTCATATTCGAGGTCTCCTCTCCTTGGGCGGGGCCGGGGGCGTTGCCTGCCAAAGCCGCCCCCGACCCCGGTACATCCACGCCATCGCGTCCGGACGACGCGAGCGCGAAACCGAGGTGGCAGCGAGTCGATTCGGCGGCTGGGGGAGCCTGCCTCGTGGGTGGCCCGCTGCCACGCGATCCCCGTATCGCCCGTAGGCATACGGAGGATTGGGGTTACCGCGAGCGGCGGACCTCGGCCCACGCACAGGTCCCGTGCGCGCCGCGACGGACGCCGGACCGGGTGGCGTAGCCCTCGACCAAGTCCCATCCCCGTCCGTGCTCGGACATGGCCTGTGGTCCGACGGTGGGGGTGAATCGCCATCGGCCACGGTCGATGACCTCGACCCACACCGACGACGCATCACAGGACAGGACCACGGTCATGTCCGCCGAGCCGCTGTGTTCGACGGCGTTGCCGGCCAACCCGCTGGTGATCGCCCGGACGGCGTCGCGGCCGTCCTCGTCGATCCCCCAATCGACGCACAACTGGCAGGCCCACCTGCGGACTCGGCCGACGTGGATGGCCTCGGCCGGCGCCGCGTAGACCGCCACCGACTCGTCGGGTAACGCCTGAGGCCGGATCGGGCACCGCAGGCCGCCCGGTTCTCGGTCGGCGTCGGTGGCGCGGACGGGTTCGAGCTGCTGCCGGTGGCGGTCATCGTTCACGGCGTACCTCGCGGGTGCTTGACCGTTCTTCGGATGTGAGGCACGCCGAGCGAGCCCCATGTCATCCCATGTCGGGTTCGTTCCACACGATGCCGTGATGGGATCCCATGGTGCAACGACATCGGCGATTCCCAAGCAGAACGAGTGAAGTGTTGTCGGCGATGCAGGAGTTCCTGATGTCCCACGAATCGGATGTCATGCGGCAGACTTGCAGGACGCAATCACAGGACGCCTACGCAGGGGAGGCAAGCGCGTGACCGAACCCCATGGTCCGACCGTGCGACGACGGCGCTTGGGTTCTGAGCTGAGGCGGTTGCGTGAGGCGGGAAACCTTCGCCTGGAGGATGTCGCCAAGGTGTTGGACTGCTCCACGTCCAAGGTCAGTCGCATCGAGAACGGCCAAGGGCTGGCGAAAACGATCGAGATCAACGCCATGCTCGATCTGTTCAAGGTGAGTGAGCCGGAGGCTCGCGCCAAGGTTACGAACATCCATAAGCAGGCCGGTGAACAGGGCTGGTGGGAACAAGCCGAGTACGAGCAAGTCCTGCCATCCGGACTCGGCGTGTACGTGGGCCTCGAGTACGATGCGCGGGCCCTTCGATCCTGGGACCTGGGTTGGGTGCCCGGCCTTCTGCAGACCGAGGCGTACGCGCGGGCCGTGCTGTCGGATAGTCGCTCGGTGGACCAGGCGGTCGAGATCGACCGGCTCGTGTCGGTGCGAACCGAACGGCAGAAGCGGCTTACGGCGCCGGAACCCTTGGAAGTGTGGGCCATCGTTGACGAGTCCGTTCTTCGTCGACCCATCGGTGGCTCGGCCGTCATGCGGGAACAGGCCGAGCACCTGTTGAAGATGGCCGCCCTCCCCAATGTGACCCTGCAGGTCTATCCGTTCGCCAAGGGCACGCACCCTGGCCTCAGAGGCTCGTTCTCGATCCTGGAGTTCGGCGCCTCTGATCCGGACACGGTGTATGTGGAGAGTCCGAGCGGAAACGCCTTCGTGGAGCGGGACCGCCAAGTCGTGGCCTTCAACCGCACGTTCAACCACCTGTGCGCAAGCGCGCTCGATCCCGAAGAGTCCGTGGCCCTCGTCCGGGCCTGCTAAGGAGTGACCAGTTCAATGAACGACGAGACCCCCCGGCTCGACAGCCTCGACCTCAGATCTCTTGCGTGGTTCACGTCGTCGGCGACCGGTGATCAGGGTGCCTGCGTAGAGATCGCGCACCTGCCGGGCGGCGGAGTCGCGGTGCGCGATACCAAGGATCGGACGAAACTGCCGCACCTCTACACCGCGCGGGAATGGGACGCGTTCCTGTTTGGCGTCAAGAACGGCGAGTTCGACCGTCCTTAGCCAAAGCCAACCGACCAAGGGGGTGCCATCCGCACGGATGGCACCCCCTTGCAGGCGCTGAAGTTCGAAGAAGCAGCGAAGTTGTTCGGTCGGAGCGATGGCAGCTTCAGCGGGCCGAGGCTTCTTGTAGTGCGTCTGCGGCACACGATCTTCGTGGTGCCCTGAGCTGCGCGACCGTATCGGCAACACCCAACCGTCGACTTTCGCGACGAAGCACTTCGGCCTCCGACAGCGACGCCCGGAACGTCGCCGCCGGGCGCCGCACGACAAGACAGGCCGGATGATCGGGTAGGCGGCGGCAGATCAACCCGGTGACGATGAAACCCGGTTCCATTCATTCAAGGCCAAGTCCGAGCAGCCGGGTCCGAATCGCGGCACCGCGCCCATGAGGAAACCCCTGAGGCTGCGGCTGTTCTTGCCGTCGGCGGCGTAGGCGTCCAGAGCGTTCTGGATTTGCTGCTTCTGGTCTGTCAGCGCCTTCTGTACGTCGGGCGGCGTGTGGGGAGTGCTCAAGTCCTGCGCGTTCAAGTCGAGGGCCCGCTGGAGGAGCGAGCGGACGTCCCCGGTGGAGCGGTCCTGTAAAACTAGGGAGGCATCGCCCACGTTTTGCCCGATCTCTATGCGGTGCTGGCAGCCTGCGATCTTGTCGATGGGACACCTGCCCTTGGAGTCGGCGTCGAGGCACCAGTCCGGGCCCTTCACCGCCTTGCTTCCGTTCCCGGTCGACGGTCCCGGTGTGCCGGTGGTCGAGGAGTGTTCGGTCGAGGAGCTGTTGGTCGAGGAGTCGTCGTCGCTGTCCCCGGAGGTCAGGGCGATCGCCGTTCCGATGCCGATCGCCAACGCGAGGACGACGCCCCCCGCGATGAGGCCGACCTTGCGGCGCGGCTTGGCCGGGACCGACGTCCGCGCGGGAACGGGCGGGGCATGGACGGGCCGAGGGGGACCGGGGCGCGCGGTCACCGTGGGCGCGGACGAGATCGACATCGGCGCGCCTTCCAGCACGGCCAGTGCCTGCTCCACGGTCGGTCGGTTGGCGGGGTCCTTGTCCATCAGACGGCTGATCAACGGAGTCAGCGGCCCCGCTCGGGTTGTCTCCGGTGCCGTCCCCAAAACCACGGCCGTCAACGTCTCGGTCGGGGTGTCCCGACGGAAGGGCGAGAAGCCCTCGGCGGCCTGGAAGAGGGTCACACCCAGGGAGTACAGGTCCGCGGCAGCTCCGGAGTCCTGTCCGTTGAACCGTTCCGGAGCCATGTACTCCAAGGTGCCGATCAGGCCGTTGCTGCTGGTCATCGCGGTATCGGCCGAGTGCACGGCGATGCCGAAGTCGGTGAGGAAGACCGTCCCGCCGGCACCGAGCATGACGTTCTGCGGCTTCACGTCCCGGTGCACGATCTCCATGTCGTGCGCGGCACCCAGCGCTGCCAGCAGCCCCCGGGCAATCCTTGCCACGCTCTCGGTCGGCATCGGCCCCTGCTCGGAGACCACCTCGGCCAGGGACTGGCCGTCCACGAAATCCATGACGATCCACGGCTTGCCGTCCTCCAGGACGACGTCGTAGACAGCCGCGATATTGGGATGACCGCGGAGTTTGGCGGCGTTGCGTGCTTCGCGCTCTGCCCTCGCCAGGCGCTGCGAGTGCTCGTCCTCCGACAGCCCCGCCAGGAAGACCTCCTTGACCGCGACCCCGGTGCCCAGCACCGAGTCCCAGCCCTTCCACACCTTGCCGAACGCGCCCGCGCCCAACTCTTCGAGTAATTCATACCGGCCGCCGACACGTCGCACCATGTACTCACCCCGTGTGTGTTTCGAAAGGCACCAACAGCAGGCTAGGTAGCCTATGTTCACCCAAGATCCACGGGAACGAACGCATGCAGGCACGGTGATGGATGCTCAACCCCGAACCGAAGGTCGACCGGTGCTCGGTCCACGCCCACTGACCCTCAACCACCCCAAGGCCCTTGTCGCACCGGCGGCGAGGGCCTTCGGCACTCGCCCGGAGCCGCCGATCGGCCCAGAACTTGCCTCGTGGGCGGGCGAGTTGTGACGACTAGACCCGTTCGGGTGAATCCTACGGGATTTGGATCTTTCGGCGGATTGGCAAACCTAAACTCACGCTCGTAAGAAGCTTGTTTGAGCCGGTTTCGGCCCCAGCGCGGTGTGCAACCACCGCACCAGGGGCCTACCCGATACGAGACAACGGGATCCCGTATGGACATTCTCCACCGTACCCAAAACCCTTCCGCCGCAAGGCCCTACCGCGCATATCCCACCCCTTCGGGTGCGGCCCGATGACCATCGTCCGGGCCGAGCACAAGCGCGACTTCGTTCAGGTGACCAACTCCCTCGCCCGCGACGACCGGTTGGAGTACGGCGCTCGCGGACTGGCCGAGGAACTGCTCTCCCGGCGGCATGTCGCCACCTACGACTCGCGCGCGATCGCCGCCAAGTGCTGTCGTGAAGGCCGGAGTACCATCCGCCGCTACTTCGCCCAGCTCCAAGAGCACGGCTACCTGCGGCGGCGGACCGTCCGGGACGAGCGCGGGCGCCTGATCACCCAGACCGTGCTGTGCGAGGACCCCAACGCCGCCGACCCCTTCGCCGAGCTCGACGCCGCCGCGCGGGAAGCGGAGAAGTGCCAGGTCGTACCGACAGCCAGGGTCCCGGCAACCGGCCGGCCGACTGCCGCGCGGCTGGTCGGTAAACCCCCCAATACGAACAAGATGAATACGTGTGGGAGATCCCTTCCCACCTCCCTCCCCACGACCGAGACGTGCGCGCGCGGAGCGCACGAACGCGCGTCCCCGCCCGGCCAGGACCCGCTCGACTCGTTCATGTTCCCCGAACACTTCGAGCAGGCCGGGCAGTTGCTGGCCGAACTCCGCCTCGACGCCCCGCGCCTGACCCTGGGCGAACGCGACATCGACTATCTCAGGCCCCTCGCCGCGCAGTGGCTCGCGCGCGGCGTCCCCTACTACCGGGTCGTGCATGCCCTCACCAGCGGCCTGCCCCACCCGCTCGTCGCCCCCGCGCGGTTGGTCGAGTATCGGCTGCTGAACAAGATTCCGCCGGCGGATCCCGGCTACATCTCGCCGTGGCCGCCCGTACCTGCCCCGCCCCCGAAGATCCCCGCGCAAGCCTCGCCCCCGAAGATCCCCGCACAAGCCCCGGCACCGCCGCCCGAACGCCTCGATGCGCGGTGCAGCACGTGCGAATGCGACATGCCCCCGGGTCCGCACGACGACCGGGCGATCTGCGTCGACTGCCGCAACGACAGCTATGCCCGCACCACCGACACCGGCGTCGCCAAGCTACGAGCGGCACTTCGCGAAGCCCGCGATCGGCGCTGAACCCGCACCGACTCGCACCGACCCGCGCTTACCCGCGCCGCCGTCCGTCAGACCGCCGCCGTTCGGCTTGCCGCCGCCTCCTCGTAGGCCAGTTGCGCCGCTGCGATCTCCTCGATGTGGCTTTCCGACCACACCCGGATCGCCTCCATCAGGCCGCTCACGCTGTCGCCGAGTTCGGTCAGCGAATACTCGACCTGTGGCGGCACCGTCGGGTGGACCGTGCGCCGGACCAAGCCGTTGCGTTCCAGGTCGCGCAGGGTCTGGGTGAGCATCTTCTTGGTGATCCCGCCCAGCCGGCGGCGCAGTTCCGCGTACCGCAGGGTTCCCGGATGCAGCGCCCCGACGACGAGCGCCACCCACTTGTTCGCGATCAGGTGCAGCACGGCCCGGGACGCGCAGTCGCTGAGATATACGTCGGCGCCGCCGAAAGGGCGCAGGTCGGGAGGGGTATGCATGAGGTACCCAGGTACCAGGAAAGTGCCTTCTTCACAAATACGTACCGGGGCGCCGATGCTTGCCCACATGACGACGAACATGATCACCGTGCATCAGGACAAGCTCGGCGGCCCGGAGGTTCTCCGGCTGATCGAGACCGCGATACCCACACCCGGACCGGGCGAGGTACTGGTCGAAGTGCGCGCCGCGGGGGTGAACCCGATCGACACCAAGATCCGGGCCGGCGGGATGTGGCTGGTACCGCCGTTCACCCTCGGCTGGGACGTTTCCGGCGTCGTCGCCGGGGTCGGCGAGGGGGTGCGGCGCTTCGAGGTCGGCGACGAGGTGTACGGCATCCCGGATTTCCCGCACCTGGCCGGCGGCTACGCGGAGTTCGTGGTGGCCTCGGAGTCGTCGTTCGCGCCGAAGCCGACCTCCCTCGACCACGTGCACGCCGCGGCTCTGCCGCTGTCCGCGTCCATCGCGTGGCAGGCCCTGGTCGAGGGCGCGCGGATCGGGCCCGACCAACGGGTGCTGATCCACGCGGCGGCGGGCGGCGTCGGACACCTGGCGGTACAGATCGCCAAGTCCCGGGGCGCGTACGTGATCGGCACGGCGAGCGCGGCCAAGCACGAACTGCTGCGCGGGCTGGGGGTGGACGAGGTCGTGGACTACACGAGCACCGACTTCGGCACGGCGGTCCGCGACGTCGATGTCGTCTTCGACCTGATCGGCGGCGACTACGAGGACCGCTCGCTGCCCACGCTCCGCCCCGGCGGCCTCCTGCTCAACATCACCAACCCGCCCGCCGCCGACGCCACGGCGGCCAAGGCCGAGGCGGCGGGCCGCCGCGGGATCACGTTCGACCTGGACCCCAACCCCGAACGCCTGGCCCTGATCGCCGAGTCGGTGGACGCCGGCCACCTGCGCCCGATCGTCACCGAGACCTTCCCGTTGACCGAGGTGGTCAAGGCACACGAACTGGCCGAGGCGAACCGCACCACCGGCAAGATCGTGCTGATCCCCTGAGCCCGGCCGGGGAAACGCGAAGCCCGGTCCGCGCACCGCGAAGCCCGGTACTCCCGCCGCGAAGCCCGGTACTCCCGCCGCAGCCGGCCGGGGTGCCGGGCGTCGACCAAAGGCGTCCGGCTCGGCGGCGCCCTACTCGGTGATCTCGATCGTGCCCGCCATCCCGGTGCCCACGTGATACATGCAGTTGAACGTGTACGAGCCCGCCCGGCCGAAACTCAGCTTGATGTCCTGGGACTTGCCGCCCTCGGACGGCGCGACCGGCGAACCGCCGGGCAGGATCATCTGGTGCGGGGTGATCCCGGTGTCCGCCAGAGTGATCACCAGCGGGCCGGTCCGGGCGCGGATCACCGACGGTGAGAAGCGCAGCTTGTCGTCCACCCGCAACTCGATCCGCTGCACCCCGTCGGCGCCCAGCGCCGCGACGCCCTCGGACGCCGCGGCGGTCGCCTCGGCCTCGCTCATGTACGAACCGGGCCCGCCCTCCGCCCCCCAACTCCCGCAGCCGGTGAGCAGCAGCGGCAGGGCCAGTGCCCCGACCAACCATCGACGCCGCATCGGACTCAGCCCTCCAACAGGGATTGACCGACATACCCGCCCGGGGCGCAGCCCGGCGGGATCACGAACAGCGCGCTCGCCTCGTGCCGCAGGAACGGGGACAGCGCGTCGCCGCGGGCCAGCTTGCGCTGGATCGGCACGAAGCCGTCGTCGGGATCGTGCTGCCACGCGACGAACAGCAGTCCGGCGTCCGGCGCGCCGTCCGTGCCGAACCCGTCGTGGTAGGAGTAGCCGCGCCGCAACATCGTCGCCCCCCGGTTGAACTCCGGTGCCGCGACCCGCATGTGGGCGTTCGCGGTGATCACCAGTTCGCCGTCGGGGCCACGCTTGCCGAAGTCGGCGGCGCTGTGTTCGCCGCCGCCGGTCAGCGGTGCGCCGGTGTCCTTGGCCCGGCCGATCACCCGCTCCTGGTGGGCCTTGTCGAGGCCGTCCCAGGCGTCGAGCAGCATCCGGATCCGGCGGAAGACCACATACGTACCGCCGGTCGACCAGTCCTGTTCGGGGCCGGCGGCGGTGGTGACGAAGATCTTCTCGTCGAACTTCGGGTCGGCCGGCTTCGGATTGTTGCTGCCGTCGATCTGGCCCATCAGGTTCCGGTGCGTCATCGGCTTGGCGGTGGCCCCAGGCGAGCGGGCGAAGCCATTCATCTGCCAGCGGATCCGGGCCACCCCCTTGGCCAGCTTCTGCAGCGCCCGGACCGCGCCGAAGGCGACCAGACCGTCGTCCGCGCACACCTGGACGAACAGGTCACCGTCGCTGCGGGCCGGGTCCAGCGCGTCGTCCGGGAACGGCGGCAGCGGTTTGAGCGCGGCGGGCCGCTTGGCGGCGAGCCCCACCTTGTCGAACAGGGCGGCGCCGAAGCCGAAGGTGACCGTCAACGAGCAGGCCCCCGCGTCCGCCGCCACGTGGTCGTCGCCCGCCACCGGTCGGCCCGAGGTCAGCTGTGCGGCCGCGTCCGACCAGCGCCGCATCAGTGCGGCGACCGCGGCTCGGTCCGCACCGGGTTCCAGGTCCCAGCCCAGGAACACGCCCTTGGCCTGGGCCGGCGTGGTGATGCCGGCCTGATGTTTCCCGTGAAACGGCACGCTGGTCGCGCCGACGTGGGTCAGCGCCGGGCCGGCCTCGCCGTCGGACTCGCCCGCAAACGCGGCCGCGCCGCCGGCCGCACCGACCACCAGGCCGCCCGCGCCGGCCGCGCCCGCGACACCGACGAAGCGGCGGCGCGAGACGGCGGAACCGCTGCTCGCTCGATCGGAGGATTCCGGGCTGCTCATCACGTCGTCCTTCGCAGGTTCCAGCGGCTTGCGGGCGCCCTCGGCGTCACGCTCACCGTCCATCTCGTCCATCTCGTCCACCACGTCGACGCCGGCCGGCACCGCCGGGGACGACCCCCGGCGCACCACCACGACCAGCGCGAGCGCCGCACCCAGGCCGGCGCCGAGCACCAGCACGGTCAGCGCCCGGTCCAACACGAGCCCGCCCGCGAACGGCGACGACGAGCGCCACAGCACCGGCAGGTCGTAGCCGGCCACCCGCAGCGCCAGCACGCCGAGCGCCGGCGCGGTCAACCACGCGCCGCCCACGCGATTGCGGACCAGCAGCACCGCACCCGCGACCGCCACCGCCGCGGACAACATTTGCAGCAGATTGCCCGCGAAGAACGCACCCGCCCAGGCGCCGAGACCGCCGGCCCGGGCCGCCGCGACCAGCGCCAGGTGCAGCACGCTCGCCGCTGCCACCACGCCCGCGAGTACGCCGTATCCGCGCAGGGCCCGACGACGGACCGGCCGCAGCCACACCGCCGCGAGCACCACCAGCGCGAGCCCGATCGACCCGACGATGCCCGGCCAGGGGCTGGGCCCGGGCAACCAGCGCAGTTCTCCGGTGGCGGCCAGCTCACGGTCGCCGATCCGGATCGGCACGGTCCAGGTGGAGATCCGCTGCGCGCGGTCCGGATCGGCCATCACTCGCGGTGGCAGCCGCTGCTGCACGATCCAGTGCACCCGCTGGTCGTACCAGCGGGCCACCGGCTCGGCGGAGATCCGGTGCCACTGCGGGGCGCCGGTCGGTTGTAGGTTCGCCTTCTCGTCGACCGAACCCCATCGCTCGCTGCTGAGCTGCACGGCGGGTGACTGGCGGTTCTCGAACACCCCGCCCCGGCCGATCCGCAGGAACGGCTCGCTCATGTACCCGAGCACGATCACGTCCTGCGGACCGGTGTTGCGCACCTCGAGGCGCGCGCCGTTCTCGATCACCTTCACCGTCAGCCCCGGGTCGAGCTCGCTCGGCGAGGTCATCACGGTGTGGAAATTGCTCGGCCCCTGGCCGGACAGGTCCTGCGCGAACGCGCTGTTCGTCGGGGTCAGGCAGGCCAACACCCCGACGAACAGCAGCACGAGGCGGCGTACGTGCCTCACTTGACCTCCACGGGCACCGTCACGGTGATGCGATCGACATCGGAGGTACGGATCGCGAAGGACAACTCCCAGCGCCCGGCCATCGGCATCGACAGATCGCCGAGCCAGTGTCCGGGACCGCCCCGGCGCACCTGCACGTCCGCGCCGTCGATGCCCTTGCCGGGCAGCGCCATCGACACGGTCAGCTCTTCCACCTCACGGATCTGCCCGATCGGATCGGAGAGGTAGATGTGCAGTTCGTTGGGACCCACCCGGGCCGGGTCGACGGTGACGTCGAGCCTGCCCTTGCCCGCCGCGCCACCGGCGTCGAACGGGACGGTGCGACTGACCGGGCCCACCGCCTCGGACTGCTTGCGCTCGTGCGCGGTGCGGCCGGGTTCGGTGTCGGTGAGCACCGTGGTGACCCCCAACACGGCGATCGCCAGCGCGGCCTCGATCGCGACCGCCTTGCGCAGCACGGCCCACTTCGGGCCGCCCCTTGTGCCCTTGCCGGCCGTGCTCTTGCCGAGTGGGGATTTGCCGGCCGTCCCCAGTTGTCGCATCAGCCAGCGCCGGGAGACCCACGCACCGGCGAGCATGAGCAGCACCAGGTCGACCTTGAAGACCAGCAGCAGGCCGAACGTGGTGTCGAACAGCGCGGCGAAGGAACCCACCTGTCGCCAGCTCGCGTACAACCCGGTCGCCACCAGCGCGCACACCGCGACGAACGCGGTCCGGGAGAAGATCCGCACCGTCGGCACGTCCAGGCCCGCCTCCGGCGCCGGCTCGCCCGGCCGCACGATGAGGGTGACCACGACGGCGAGGCCGCCCAGCCACGTGGACATCGCGAGCAGGTGCAGCGTGTCCGCGGCCATGGCCGCTTCCACCTGACGACCCACGGACGCGTGGTCGGCGATCGGCCAGGTGATCGCGATCGCGGTGCACAGCACGGCCCAGACGCCGGTCAGGATGTGCCGGGTGCGGCCGGCCGTGTCAGCGAGCGAGGCGATCAGCCAGCCGAGCAGTGCGCCGGCCGCGCCGAGCAGCAGCACCCGCGCGGCGATCGCCTTACCCAGCTTGGTGTCCAGCGTCGCGCGCAGCACGTCGGCGTCGAAGGCCGAGGACAGGCCCAGACCGGAGGCGTTCGGGCCGTGCAGCATCAGCACCGCGAGCGAGGACAGCAGCAGCCCACCCCACGCGCCGGACAACAGCAGCCAGACCCGGAATCGGCCGATCGCGGCGGGTCGGGCGATCAGCAGGAACAACACCGCGCCACCGAGCACCGCGAAGGACAGGTAGGCGACCCCGGTCGCGGCCCGCTCCAGCACGTCGGTCGCGGTGGAACCCTGGTCGGCCAGGTCGGAGACCCGCACACCGCCGGAGGCCTGGCCGATGTTGAAGGTGAACGCGCCCGAGATCGGGTGCGAGTCGGCCGAGACCGCGCGCCAGGCGACCGTGTAGGTACCGGTGGGCAGGCCGCCGCGCAGCGGGGTGACCACGCTGGTGTCGCCGTCCGGACCGTGCTTGGCCTGGTTGTTGTCGACCCGGGTGCCGGCCGGGTCGAACACCTTGACCCCGCCGAGTCCGATCTCCACGCCCTCGCTGAACCGCAGCGTGACCGTCGCGGGCGCGGTCGACAGGGTCGAGCCGGACGCCGGGTTGGACGACTCCAGGACGGCATGCGCCGACGCCGCCCCGGCCCCGCCGAGCACGAGCGCGGCGAGCAGCAGGGGCAGCGCGAGCAGCCACGCGAGCGCACGGCGGCCGGGCCCGCCGGCCGCTCGGGCCGAGGACGGGGGCGGTGCCGGGACGGCGGCCGGGCGGCCGGCCGGGTCAGTGACCCGCATGGCCCGGGTGGTCCGCGGCGGGTGCGGCCGACTCCGGGGCCGACGCCGTCCCGGAAACCGGCGCGGCCGGTGCGGTCGGCGCGGTCGAGGCGGGCGTGCCCGCGGTCGGCGCGTCCCCGGGGCGTTCGGTCACCCCGAGCACGGGCACCTGGACGGTGACCGACCCGGTGTGCTGGAAGGTCAGCGTGAGCGGCACGGTGTCGCCCTTCCTCACGGCCCTGTTCGGGTTCATGAACATGATGTGGTTGCCGCCGCGGGCCAGCACACCCTTGCCGTGCGCGGGCACGTCCAGACCCGGGATGTGCTGCATCGAGTTGCCGCTGGTCTGGTGCAGCATCACCTCGCCGGACAGCGGGCTGGCCACCGACAGCAGCCGGTCGGCGGTGTCGCCGTCGTTCTGCACGATCAGGTAGCCCGCTGCGACGTCCGCCGACGAGGGCTGCGGGATGTACGGGTCGACGATGCGCAGTTGCGGGGTGCCCTTGGCGGCGCCCGCGTTCGCCGGCGCGGCGGCCTTGCGGTCGGCGGAGTCGGAGGAGCCGGAGCCGGAGTCGGCGCATGCCACCAGCACGCCGCCGATCCCGAGCGCCAGCACGCCGCCGACGGCGAGCGGTACGGCCTTGCGAGGGAGGGGGAAGAGCTTCACTTCTTGGCGTCCTCGGGGTGGATCAGCAGCGGCAGATCATGCGCGAAGTCGTCGGAGGAGTTCCCGTTCGGGGTGCCGTCCGGGAGCAGTCCGCTGCTCGCGCTGTACATGACCGGCCCCTCGTTGTTGGGGGCGAAGGCGATCACCTGCGTGCCGTGGGTGCTCACGACCTTGCCGTCCGGGCCGGTGGTGGGCGGCTCGATGGAGACCCCGACCTGGCGCGCGGCGGCCTGGATCTTGTCGAACGGGCCGGTCAGGCCGACGAAGGACTTGTCCAGCGAGTCGAGCCACTCGCGCAGCGCCGCCTGGGTGTCGCGCTCCGGGTCGGTGGTCACGAAGACCACGTCGACGGTGGCCCGGTCCTGCGCGGGCAGCTTGCCGAGCGCACGGACGATGTCGCCCATGACCGTGGGGCACGCGTCCGGGCAGTGGGTGTAGCCGAAGTACAGCAGGGTGGTGCGCCCGGCGGTCTTGGCCCGGAAGTCGTACGGCTGCCCGGAGGTGTCGGTCAGGGTCAGCTCCGGCTTGCTCCACGGCGGGTCGACGGCGATGCCCTTGTACTTGGAGTTCGCCTCGCGCACCTTCACCGGCGCGCCGTTGTCGGATTTGTCGGAGTCGCCGCACCCGGTGGCCAGGAGCAGCCCGGCCGCGACCAGCGCGGCGAGGCGAAGACCGGTGCGGCGGGCCCGGCCGAGGGACTGCGTTGCGTTGCTCATCGTTCTCCAGGTCGTTGCTGCCGAGGGCTCGTACCCGACGCGTGCGGCGTCGGCGCGGGCCCGGTGGCCCGGGTGCGGGCACCGATGGGGTCGGTGTGCACACCCGGGCCGGGAAGTTCGCACCCGAAACCGTGGCAAAGACCGCGGCCCGAGGCGGGACCACGCGGATCAGGCGGAGGTGCTCCGACGCGACGCGCGCAGGACGGCGAACACACCGGCACCCAGACCCAGTACGCCGACCACGATGCCGACCACGCCGAGCGTGCGGGCGGTCGAGTCGTCGCTCTCGTCCTCGGCGACTGCGGCGACGGACGCCTTGGCCTCGGTCGAGGGCTTGGCCGAGGCGGTGGTCGGTGTCGTGCCGGCGCCCGCCTTGGCGGTGAGCTTGAGGGTCGGCGCCGGGTACTGCGGCTCCTTGCCGTCCGGACCGGGCAGGTCGATCCAGCGCACGACCTCGCCGCTGTCGTAGGTCTGCACGGCCTTGAAGACGAGCTTGTCGGTGTCGGTGGGCAGCTTGCCCATGGACACCTCGAACTCCTCGAACGTGCCCGGGTTGACCCGGGTGCCCGCGTCCGCGGTCCAGGTGATCTTGGAGACCACCTCGGTGAGCGGCTTGCCGTGGTTGTCGATCGGGGTGGCGAGCTTGGTCTTCTCGACCTCGGCCTTCCAGCCCGGCATCGCCCGGGTCTGCACCGAGGTGAGCGGCTTGTCGGCGGGCAGGGTGACCTCGAGCTTGGTGGTCCCCGCGTCGTCGCGCTCGTTGGGGACCCGGAAGGCGACCTTGGCGTAGGAGCCCTGGTCCGCAGTGCCGGGCTGCACGCTCACGTGCGCGGAGGCCGAGCCCGCGAAGACGAGGATGCCGGCGCCGGTCGAGGCGGCCAGCACGGACAACCGGCGGCGCGTGGGGGTCATGGTCATGGGGTGTCTGCTCCATGGGTGATCCGGCCGAGGGCACACGGGGTCGGCCTCGGTTCGGGAGGGGACGGCGGGAGGGCGGACGCGCGCCACTGCCGATCCGCCACCCGTTCGAGCGGGATCACACGGGATCAGCAGGCGAGCGCGTACTCCGCCGGCGGGCCGCGCCGGGTCACCGCATGCCGAAGCAGCGTCTGATGAGTGGTCAGGTCCGGCTCCGCGCCGGTCCGCCGGGCCCGACCCGCCGGCTCGGCGGCCGGGATCACCAGGCCACACAGCACCGCGAGCACCACGCGCAGCGGCGCTTTGGCCAGTTCGATCAGGGCGAACAGCGCGGCTTCGCCGCGCCGCAGCCACCAGCCGGTGAGCAGGGCCGCCACGAGGTGCGCGCACACCATGCCGGTGCCGCCGTCCAGCAGCATCGGGCCCGAGCCGGACATGTGGTGGTGCCCGCCCGACGCCGGAGCCGGGAACAGCGCGGGATCCACCCGCGCGGTGCGGATGATCTGCTCGGACGTCCAGCCCGAGGGCAGCAGGATGTGTCCGGCCGAGTCGCGCGGGCCGCACAGCAGTCGGTCCAGCAGGGCGCTCGTTCCCGAGCCGCCGGGGCCTGCCGAGCCGGTCGGCGTGCCGGTGCTCGCGGCGGTGGCGAACAGGGAGTGCAGCGCGAGTTGGCCCACCGCGAGCAGCGCGGTGATCGAGCCGAGCGAGCGTTGGCGACCGGCGCCGGCGAAGGCCGAGACGAACACCACGCCGAAGCCGGCGATGGGTGCCCACAGCGGCAGTGGCGCGCTCGACATCCACGCGTGACCGCATGCCGCAAGCGCGGCGCAGACCGCCGCGAACACGGCGGCGCGCACAGCGCGGAAAGGTACGGACACGGCCTGCATGACGACCCATCGTCTCATCGCGCGACAGCCCCCTGTGCCCGGGGCCGACAACGGCAGCCGGCCGCCGCCGCCGACCCGACGCCGACCGGGCGGGCAGGTGGTGTCCCCGGGATGCGGCCGAACGAATCGTCTTCACGGACTATTGACGACCGATCAAGTGATGTGCGCATACCGGGACCGACCGGCGGCAATAAAAACAGGTGTGTCATCCGCCGGATTCAGCCGGACTCCCAGAGAAGTCGAAAGGCCGCTCATGGACATGAGGTGGACTGTCCACCTGCCACGGGATACGGCGAGCGTGCCGATGGCGCGCAGGCTTTTGGTCGGCGCGATGGAGACTGCGGGGGTGGATCGCGAGATCGCGATGGAGATCGGCCTCGCACTGTCCGAGGCGTGCGCGAATGTGGTGGAGCACGCCCGAGGTGGCCCATATTCGGAATATCAGATTCGTGCGGGTATTACCGGTGACTGTTGTCGGGTCGAGATCATCGACGGCGGCCCGGGTTTTCCGCCCGATCGGCTGCGCGGGTCGGCGGTGACGGTCGGCCCGGGCGCGGAGAACGGCCGCGGGCTGATGCTGATCCGGGCGATGACCGACCACGTGCAGCTCAGCAACCATCCCCGGCGCGGGGCGGTGCTGCGCTTCGAGAAGACGCTGCGCTGGCGCAAGGACGCGTTGGTCCCGGTGTCGTGATCGGTGGGCGAGCGGGCCGGCGCCGGTCCCGAACGGCCGTGCCGGACTGAGCCGTTCCGGTGGAAGGTTACGATCGGGGGAGTGGACCGGGCCGAGTTACGGGAATTGCTCGACCGCGTGGCTGCCGGCGAGGCGGGCGTGGACGAGGTTCTCGACGATCTCGTGCGCGGGCCCGCAGCGGGTTTCGCGGACCTGGGATTCGCCCGGATGGACACCCATCGGGAACTGCGCACCGGTGATCCCGAGGTGGTCTTCGCGGCCGGCAAGACCCCGGAACAGACCGTCGCGCTCTTTCGCCGACTGCGCGAGACGAGTCGGCGGCCCGCGTTCGCCACCCGGGCCTCGGCGGCCGTGGTCGACGCGGTGCGCGCGGCGTTTCCCGGCGAGGCGTACACCGACGACGCCGGCACCTGCGTTGCGGTGGGCACGCCGCCGGCGACCCGCGGCCTGGTCCGGGTGGTCTCCGCGGGCACCTCGGACGCGGCAGTGGCGGGCGAGGCCGCGTTCACCGCGCGCCTGTACGGCGCCGAGGTGGAGCGGATCGAGGACGTGGGCGTGGCCGGCATCCATCGGCTGCTCGCGGTGCACGCCGAACTCGACGCGGCGGACTGTCTGATAGTGGTCGCCGGCATGGAGGGCGCGCTGCCCAGCGTGGTGGCGGGCCTGGTTTCGGTGCCGGTGCTCGCGGTGCCCACCAGCGTGGGCTACGGCGCGTCCTTCGGCGGCCTCGCGGCGCTGCTGGCGATGCTCAACTCGTGTGCGCCCGGGGTCGCGGTGTGCAACATCGACAACGGCTTCGGGGCAGGCGTGTTCGCGGCCCGGGTGGCGCGGTCCGCACAGGCGGACCGGCCCGACACGGCGCCGTAACCAAGCGCGCACCGAAGCACGAGAACAGCCAAACGCAAGAAAGCGGTCGGTTTCGGTCGCTTCGTCGTTTTCCCGGCAGGGTCCCCCGTCGGCTGCCACAGTGGCCGCGACGGGAGGTATCCGCTTGGCCATCGCATGGTTCCAGTGCCAGGCCGGTGCGAGCGGCGACATGCTGCTCGGGGCCCTGATCGACGCCGGCGCCCCGCTGGAGGCCGTCCAGCAAGCCGTCGACGCGGTGGGCGTCGAACCGATTCTGATCACCGCCGAACGCACCGATCGACACGGGATCGCCGCGACCCGGGCCGGGGTCAAGACCGTGCACAGCCACGTGCATCGCACCTGGAACGACGTCCGCGACCTGCTCGATCGGGCCGATCTGGCCGAACCCGTGCATGCCCGGGCACACGACGTGTTCGGTCGTCTCGCGCACGCCGAGGCCCGCGCGCACGGATGTCTGCCCGAGGAGGTGCACTTCCACGAGGTCGGCGCGCTGGACGCGATCGCGGACGTGGTCGGCACCTGCACGGCGCTGCACGCACTGGGCGTCGAGGACGCGGTCGGCTCGCCGGTCGCGCTGGGCAGCGGCAGCGTCCGGGCCGCGCACGGCGTCCTGCCGGTGCCGGTGCCGGCCGTGCTCGAACTGATGCGGGTGGCCGCAGCCCCGGTGTACGCGGGCCCGGCCCCGTACGAGATGTGCACGCCCACCGGCGCGGCCCTGCTCACCTCGGTGTGCCGGACCTGGGGGCCGATGCCGGCCCTGCGGATCACCGCGGCCGGGACCGGCGCGGGCAGCCGTCGGGTCGAGGAGGTGCCCAACATCCTGCGGGTCGTACTCGGCGAGCGGCACGAAGCACAACGGGTGCAACCGACCGGCGAGGACGTCTTGATCGAGACCAACGTGGACGATCTCGACCCGCGCCTGTGGCCGGCGGTGTTGAGCAAGCTGCTCGCGATCGGCGCGGGCGACGCGTGGTTGGTGCCGATTCTGATGAAGAAGGGCCGCCCCGCCCACACGCTGTGCGTGCTGGTCCCGGCGGACCGGGTGGACGCCGCGTTGCACACGGTGTTCGTGGAGACCTCGACGATAGGGGCACGGATCGTGCCGGTGGCCAAGCGCGCGCTGGCCCGCGAGTTCGGCACGGTACGGGTGGAGGGGCTGCCGGTGCGGGTCAAGACCGCGATGTTCGACGGCAGGGTGGTCAACGCCCAGCCGGAATACGAGGACGTGGCCGCCGTGGCGGCGTCGCTGGGCCGACCGGTGAAGGTGGTGATGGGAGCGGCGACCGCGGCGGCGTACGCGGCCGGACTGTTGCCCTGAATGTGGCAGCGGGGCGCGCCGCATAGCCTGGGGCGATCATCCGTCCCCGTGTAGGCCGCGTACGTCGAGGAGCAGGCACCCGTGATCGCTCGTCCCCTCCGGTTGCTGCTCGCGCTGCTCACGGCGGTGGTCGCGTTGTCGGCGCTGCCCGGCTCGGCCGGCGCCGCGCCCGCCCGCGCGGCCGCCGCCGACCATGTCGTGCTGCTCGGGATCCCGGGCCTGACCTGGGCCGACATCGATGCCGGACGCACTCCGGGCCTGGCCGCCCTGGCCGGGCACGCGACCTCGGCCGCGATGTCGGTGCGCACCGTGCATCCGCGCGCGTGTCCCGTCGACGGGTGGCTCACCACGGGTGCGGGCGCCCGCTCCACGGATGTCCGCACCAGTGCCAAGAGCGCCGAGCCGTGCGCCGAGCCGCTGCCGCCGACCCTGGCCCCGGACGGCGCGGCGACGGTGGCGAACATGCGCGCGATCGTCAAGCGCAACGAGAAGTTCGGCTACAACCCCGGGTACGGGCAACTGGCCGCCTCGGTTGTCGAGCACGGCGGAGCGGTCACCTCGGTCGGCCCCGGCGCGGCCTACGCGAGCGCCGACCCGACCGGTCGGGTGCGTGGCGCCTACCTGCCGGACCCGACCGCCGTGGACACCGCGTCGATCGAGCGCTCCGCGCTGACCCTGGTCGACCTCGGCGGCCTGACCGGACCCGGCGTCGACCGCGCCGAGCGGCTGCGGGTGGTGGACGCGCAGGTGGCCCGGATCGCTGCCGCGCTGCCGCCGCGCACCCAACTCGTGGTGGCCGGCCTCGCCGACGACACCGGCACCCCGCACCTGCGCGCGCTCCTGGTGAGCGGCACCGGCACCGCGTCGGGAACGACGTTCGCCTCCGGCTATCTGACCGCGACCTCGACCCGCAACGACGGCCTGGTCCAGCTCACCGACCTGGCCCCGAGCCTGCTCGCGCCACTGGGCATCGATGCGCCGAGCGCGCTGGTCGGCGCGGTGTACACCCGGGTGGCCGGCCCGTCCGGCAGCGCCGCGATCGACGAACTGCGCCTGTTCGACGCGGGTGCCCAGGCTTCGCGCACGGTGCGCGAGGTCTGGTACTTCTTCACCTGGCTCACCCTGCTGCCGATCGTCTGCGCGGCGATCGCGCTGTGGCTCGCGGTGCGATTCGGCCGCAGCGGTCGGATTCGGGCCCGGGGCACGGTGATCCGCGCCGCGACCGTGATCGGGGTGTTCTTCGGCGCGGTTCCCGGCGGGTCGTTCCTGGTCGGTCTGCTGCCGTGGGAGCAGGCCGGCGACCCGGCCTGGACGCTGCTCGGACTCACCGTCGCGTTCGCCGCCGTGCTCGCGGCCCTCGCCCTGCTCGGCCCCTGGCGCAGGCACCCGTACGGCCCGGCTGGCGTGGTCGCCGCGGCCACGGCGGTGATCCTGGCCGGCGACGTGATGGTCGGCTCACCGCTCCAGCTGAATACCCTGTTCGGGCTGTCCCCGCTGGTCGCGGGCCGGTTCTACGGCTTCGGCAACGTCGCCTGGACGATCTTCGCGATGGCCGTGCTGCTCGCGGTCGGGTGGCCAGTGGGCCGGTTGCTCGCCGCCGACCGCCGGCGTGCGGCGATCGTGGTGCTCTCGGCGGTGGGCGCGGTCGCGGTGGTGGCCGACGGATGGCCCGCCTTCGGCAGCGACTTCGGTGGCGTGCTCGCGCTGATCCCGGGCCTGGCGGTGCTCGGCCTGCTCCTGACCGGCACCCGGATCTCGTGGGCCAAGGTCGGCCTGGTCGGTCTGGGCGCGGTGGTGGTGATCGGCACCATCGCCGTGCTGGACTGGCGTCGCCCGGCGGCGAGCCGTTCGCACCTGGGCCGGTTCGTGCAGGAAGTCGTCGACGGCGACGCGGGGGACACGCTGCACCGCAAGATCATGGGCAACCTGCACTCGTTCACTACGCCGTTCACGCTGATCATCCCGGTCGTGTTCGTGCTGCTCATCCTCGCCGTGCGCGACCCGGCGAAGTGGCGTGCGCCGGCCCTGGCCCGGTCTTTCGAGGCGGTGCCGTGGCTGCGCTCGACGCTGATCGCGTGCTGGCTGACCGCGGTGGTCGGCTACGCGGTGAACGACTCCGGCATCCAGATCCCGGCGGTCGCGCTCACGATCGCGGCACCCCTGGCGATCGCGGTGATCGCGGCCGAGACGGGTTCTCGAACCCGGCCGGCGTTTGAGAACCCGCCTCGGGAAGCCCGCCCGCGCGTCGACTGACCAGCACCGCCGCGACCAGGATCGCCGCGCCCGCCCACGGGCCGACGGTGCCGCGCAGGGTGCGTTGGAGGGTGTCCACCGCGTCCGGCAGTGGGATCACCCGGCCCGGGACGTACGCGCACACCAGGAGCGTGCTGCGGGCCAACAGCAGCCCGTCGAGCGCGGAGGGTGCGAGCAGCACGAGCGGTGCCCAGGCCGCGACGTCGTACCAGGGCAGGCTGTACGGCGTGGTCAGCAGCCAGGCCAGGGACAACAGCGCAGCCGCCGCAGCGCTGTCGCGCAGCACGTGCGCCATCGCCGCGGGCCGGGCCCGGGCGGCCGTTCGGGCCAGCAGCCACACCACCAGCGCGGCCAGCAGCCAGCCCAGCAGGCCGATCAGCGAGCGGGCGGTGTCGTGGCCGACGGCCGACTCCAGCGGTTTCAGCACGAGGCGCAGCGGCACCGCGAGCGAGACCAGTTTGGTGTTCTCGCGCATTTGATCGAACGCGCCGAAGCCCACCGGCAGATAGGTCGCGATGCCGACCACGAGCGCCGACCCGATCATCGCGGCGAGCGCACGCGGTCGCCCGCGCAGGCCCCAGGCCAGGGCCAGTACGTACAGCCCGAGCGAGATCTTCGCCGCGCAGGCCAGGCCGACCAGAACACCCGCGAGCACGGGGGAGCGGCGCACCGCGAGCAGCGCGCCCACCGCGAACACCAGCGCGAACGCGTCCAGGTGGCCGGCGCCCACCGCCACGAACAGCAGCAGCGGATTGAGCGACCACAGGATCGCCACCCGGGCCCGGGCGATGCGATCCGGGCCGGCCGCGCGCTGGAGCAGCAGCCCGGTCAGCACGAAGGCGGCCGCCCCGAGCAGGGTCAGCACCAGCACGATCGTATGCACCGAGGTGCCGCCGATCCGGGCCGCGAGCCACTGCTCCGCGGTGGCCACCGGCCCGTACACGGACGGCACGTCGGTCCACGGCGCCTCGACCGCGACGCCGACCGGATCCCCCTCCCGCACCAGCGTCGCGGCGGTGTCCCGGTACGGGTCGCCGCCGGTGGCCGCGAGTCGGCCGTACGCGGCGTAGACCAGGTGGTCGGCCGAGCCCATCGGCGGTACGCACACCACCGCGAGCGCGGCCACCGCGCCGCCGAGGGTGAGCCGACCGGGGTCCGGTGCCCAGCCACGGCCCAGTGCGCGCAGCGCCAGGGCGAGGCCGATGGCGCCCATCAGGGCCGCCGTGAGCAACAGGCCGGTCGCCAGCCCCGCGGCAGGACGGGCCTCGAAGTGGTACGGCGGCAACCACGACGGCCCACCTGGCAGCGGCGGCTGCGCGGCGGAGGGCCCGAGCAGGCCGGTCAGCACGACCAGGGCGATCGCAAGCACACACAGGCCGAGCGCGAGCGTCCCAAACGGGTGTTCCACGTGAAACATCGACGGGCGACGCGTCGCGGCGGGCCGTGCCGCCATCGGTTCAGCCACGACCGCGGATCGCCCCGGGCAACGCCCCGGCCGCGCCTCGCTCGGCCAATGCCCGAGCCACGTGCGCGTACTGCCGGGCCCGATGGCGCTGCGCGGCGAAGTCCGTGCCGGTCACCCGGTGGTGCAGCTCGACCTCGACCTCCTCGACCGGGAAGCCCTTGCGGACCAGGTCGATGGTCAGCCCGGTCTCGACGCCGAAGCCGGCCGCGAGCGGCAGCGCCGCCTCGAACGCCGCCCGGGTCAGAGCGCGCTGGCCGGAAAGCGGCTGCGTCGCGGTGAACCCGCAGGCGCGGGCGATCCCGTCCCGGGCGGCCCGGACCACGAACCCGTGTCCGCCCCCGGCGCGCAGCTGCGGCGGCAGCACCGCGATGGTCATCGCGGCCGTCCCGGACCGCACCGAGTCGATCAGCGGAGCCGCAGCGGCGGCCGTGTGCTCCAGGTCGGCGTCCAGGAACAGCAGATGGCGCGGCCGGCCTCGGGCCTCGCGCTCGTCGATCGCGGCCACCACGGCGGCCCCGGTCTCCATCGCGCCCGCCTTGCCGCGGTTGCGCCCGTGTCGGGCGACCACGGCTCCCGCCGCCCGGGCCGCGGCAGCGGTCTCGTCCCGCGAACCGTCGTCCACCACCACCACGAGGTCCACGCCTGCGATCGATCGCGCCGCCTCGACCGTGGCCGAAATTCGTTGTGCCTCGTCGTATGCCGGGATCACCACGGCCGTGTCGCCGGTCGGTGTGCCGGTCGTGTGCTCCGCCATGGCGTGATCCTACGAGCCGACCCGGATACCGGCCGATTCCACCCGTCCTGCCCAACGACGCGGCGCGGCGGCGTGAAGGTCACCGGCGTTGGGGGTACAACGGAAGGGAGCCACATCGCGGGTATGCTCCAGGATCCTGTGATCGCGGTCTCGTGAGATCTGCGGAACCTCCGAGGGCCGGCCGTTCGTCGTCCTCGGTGAGGAGTGCTGGAACAGGGCGCGGCGTCGCATCCGACGCGGTGTCTCCCCAGGCAGAGACCAACAGACCCAACCGCAGCGCAAACCGCAGCAATGGATGGCACAACGGTCCGCTCGGGAGCCCCCATCTCCCGCCCGAGGCCCGATCCGCGAGGGCAACACCCGTACCGGGCGCCGTAATTCGCCACCCCTGCGCCACCTCGCGCCATGTGCCGCCAAGCGGCCTCGTCATGGTCGGCTGCGGAGTACCTGAGTGTCACGCATAGTGCTTCCACGTTCACGGAAAGGAACGAGCGCATGCTGCGCGAGATCCTCGGAAGACGACGGAGGGAACGCACCGCATTGATGTCGGCCGTGCTGACGTGTGCGAGATGGCGCTGGCCGGTGGTTCCCGGCGTCGGATACGACCGCTGGTCGGGCGTGTGTCGTTGTGGTGCGACCGATTGTCGCGTGCCGGGCGCCCATCCGGGTGAACCTCCCCTGCTCGCGGCCACATGTGACGAACGCATGGCGTGCTGGTGGTGGCAACAGACCCCCGACGCGTCGGTGATCCTGGCGACGGGTGGGCGGGTGGCGGCATTGAGTGTGCCGTCGGAAGCCGGTGCCCGCTCGCTCGACCAACTCGCCCGGCTCGGTGTGCGTACCGGTCCGGTCGTTGCCGCGCCGGGCCGCTACGCGTTCCTGGTTGAGCCATACGAGTTGGACGAACTGGGTGAGTTGCTGGACCGATACGGCCTCGATCGGTACGGCACGGTGCCCTCGACCCTGCGCTTCCACGGCGACGGCGGCTATCTCGCGCTGCCGCCGTCCCGGGTGCAGGGTGGCCTGTTGCGCTGGGCCCGACCACCGGCGCCCTCCGGGGATCCGACGGCCGGCGGACCGTGGTTGCCGGGTGTGGCCGACCTGGTCCGCACGCTCGTGGACACCTGCCAACACGCCGGGCCCAGGGCCTGAGCGAGACGCGCCGTCACGCAATGGAGTGATCGTTGTGGCGTAACCGCAACATGTGTGATCGCTGCACGTCGTGGCGGCGCGATAGGCTCGGCGCGCCGATCATTCCCGCCCCGTTCCGCGCTGCAATCCCGCCCGTCGGGCCGCGCGTGAAGGGGGCTTCGCGCGCTAGGAGAGACCATGCAGCGCCCACGCACGGGTCACATCCGCACGGTGGCTCTGGGCGCGGTCGTGGGTCTGTGCCTGATCGTCCCGCTCGCCGCCGCCTCCGCGGACTCGGCGGGCCCGGACAAGGGTCGCCACACCGCCGACTCGGGGCCGACCACCCGCCCGAGCGCCGCCAAGGCGGCCGAGTTCGGCAACGGGGTGGGCGACGGCGATCGGGCCGGCTCGGCCGGACTGCTCGAACTGATCGGCGGCAAGCCCGCCGCGAAGTCCTCGGCGGGGACCGCCACTTTGCCGGCCGCGGGCACGGAGAGCGTGTGCGGCAAGGCGATCGACGGCCCCAAGGCGGTCCGCGCGCAGACCTGTGTCGAGCGCGACGGCTCGGAGGTCTGGGGTCGGGTCTACTACCGAAACCCCACGCCCGAACCGCTGTTGCTGGTGATGAGCGTCCTACAGCCCGGCGGCAGCACGCTGCGGGTGACCTGCGCGGTCGAGCCCAAGGAGACCGAGGGCCGCTGCGACACCCCGCGCGTGCGCTCGCCCAAGGGCCTCGACGGCTGGTCCGCGGTGGCCGAGCTGGCCTCCAAGGACGGCCTGACCAAGCTGCTTCGTTCGGGGTCGGCGACCGCTCAGCGCTGAGTCCGCACCACCCCCGACGCGCGCACGAATGCGGGTCGACACACCGGCCGGCGAATGCGGAAATTCCTTGTGGAACGGTCGAGGAAAGCTCCATCGGCAACCCGGAAAGAGCACGGGAAAAGCCCGGAAAAGACCCCGGAAAAGTGAAAGGCCCGGCCGCTGAAGACGGGGGATGCATCAGCGACCGAGCTGGGTCAAAGGTAACAACAAGCCGGCGGATCTCCAATCCGGGGCCGGTTGTCGACCGATCACGACCGATCCCGCACGCCCGTTGTCGGGCGTGCGGGCGATCGTCGTTCGTTCGGCCCCCCGTTTCGATCCCTTACAGACTGGGTGTCAACACCTTCTCCGCGGGGTCCTCGGCGGTGCCGGGCGTGCCGCCGGCGGGCCGGTCGGGCGGGTCCACCGCCAGGTGCGGCAGCCGCTTGTCGAGCCACTCGGGCAGCCACCAGTTGGCGCGTCCGAATATGTGCATCATGGCGGGGACGAGCAGCATGCGCAGGATGAACGCGTCCAGCGCGACCGCGCCCGCCAGGCCGAGGCCGGCCATCATGGCGCCGCGGTCGCCGCTGAGGACGAACGAGCCGAACACGAAGATCATGATGAGCGCGGCCGAGTTGATCACCCGCCCGGTCCCGGCCTGGCCCACGCGTACCGCACGGCCGTTGTCGCGCGTTTGCAGCCATTCCTCGTGCATGCGACTGACCAGGAACACCTGGTAGTCCATCGAGAGCCCGAACAGCAGCGGCAACATGATGACCGGCAGGAAGGAGATGATCGGCCCCTCCTTGCCGAGTCCCAACAGGTCCATGCCCCAGCCCCACTGGAAGATCGCGACCAGCATGCCGAACGACGCGCACGCGGCGATCAGGTTCATCAGCGCGGCGGTCAGCGGCACCAGCAGGCTGCGGAACGCGACCAGCATGAGCAGTGCGCCCAGCCCCACGATGAGGGCGATGAAGCCCGGCATCCGGTCGCCGACCACGGCGGCGAAGTCCTTCTGCAACGCGGTTTCGCCGCCGATGTGGACCTTCAGCGTGCTGCCCTTCGCGGCGGCGGGGACGGTCTTGTCGCGCAGCGTGTCGATCAGCTTGTCGGTGGCCTCGGCCTGCGGGGAGGTTGCGGGCACGACCTGCACGGCCCGGGTGCCGGCGGCGAGGCCGCGGGCGTCGGCGGGCACCGGGGCCTCGACCACGCGCACGACGCCGGGGGTGCGGCGTACTTCGGCGATCAGGGTGTCCAGTGCCTGCCGGTCCTGCGGGGCGTCGAGCTCGGCGACCATCAGCAGCGGGCCGTTGAAGCCGGGGCCGAAACCCTCGGCGAGCATGTCGTACGCCTGCCGGACGGTCTGCGAAGTCGGCTGGTTGCCCTGGTCGTTGGCGCCCAGGCGGAGCGAGAGAGCCGGGATCGACAACATCGCCATGACGACCAGGGCGACAAGTCCGAGGAATCGGGGCCGGCGCTGTACCAGGCTCGCCCAACGTATGGCGGCGCGCCCGGCTTCCTCGTGCTGTGCGCCGGCGGCACCGGCGGCGGACTTCGCGGCGAGGTCCCGGCGTTCGCGGCGGCTGAGCGCGCGCGTGCCGAGGAAGCCGAGCAGCGCGGGCAGCAGAGTGGCGGACGCGAGCACGCTGAGCACCACGACGAGTGTGGTGCTGACCGCGATCCCGTCGAACAGGGTGATGTCTACGGTGAACAGCGCGAGCAGCGCGACGCACACCGTGCCGCCCGCGAACACGACGGCCCGACCGGAGGTGTTCAGCGCTCGTACCGCGGCCTCCTCGGGGGAGAGGCCGGCCTTGAGGCCATTGCGGTGCCGCGTCACGATGAACAGGGCGTAGTCGATACCCACGCCGAGTCCGATCAGGCTGCCCAGCAGCGTCGCGGTCTCGGGGATGTCGGTGACGTGGCTGAGCAGGACGACCGTCGAGATCCCGGTGCCGACCGCGAACACTCCGCTGACCAGCGGGAGCAGCATCGCGAACAACGATCCGAAGGCGAGGAAGAGGATGACGCCCGCCGCGACGATGCCCACGACCTCGGCGAGCCCGGCCGGGGGCTCCTGGGCATCCTCGATCGCGGGTCCGCCGAGTTCGACGCGCAGCCCCGGGGCGCGCGCCTGCTCGGCGCGCTCGATCAGGTGCTTCAGGTCCTTGGTGTCCAGCTCGAACTGCTGCTTGACGAAGGTCACCTGGGCGAACGCGATGCGGCCGTCGGCGCTGACCTGCGCGGCGCCGTCCGGGTCGTACGGGCCGACCACGCGGCCGACGTCGGGCATGCGCGCGATGTCGGCGAGCAGTGCGGTCATCCGGTCGCGTACCGCGGGATCGTGCACGGTGCCGTGCTCGGTCTGCCACACGACGTTGTCCACATCGCCGGCCGTGTCGGGGAATGCCTTCTCCAGGCGCTCGTACGCGCTCGACGACTCGGTCCCGGGAATCTTGAACACGTTGGAGTACGCACTGCCCGTAGCCACGCTCGCCGCGACGGTTCCGAACAGCGCGGCCACCCAGAGCAGGAGCACCGCCAACCGATGATTGAGGCACCAGCGCGCCCAAGCCGCCATGATCGCTTCCTTCCTCGTGCGGGCCTCGTGGCCCGGTCATCCGTCTCCGGGCCAGATTCGGTCGATTCGGGGGCGCCGAGGCGGGCGGGCGGCGGACTCACAGGAAGCTCACAATCAGTCCCCCGAAGTTCCGCAAACTTCCACCGGATACTGGGGACATGAGCAGCAGTCAGCCGCGCGCGGGCGCCACGGTCCTGGTTGTCGAGGACGAGCCGAGCATCTCCGACGTCCTCGCCATCACCCTGCGATTCCACGGCTTCGAGGTGGTCACGGCGGACGGCGTGCACGCGGCATTGGCCGCCGCCCGCAGGGTGCGGCCCGATGTCGTGCTGCTGGACATCTCGCTCCCGGACGGCGACGGACGCCAGGTGTGCCGCGTGCTGCGTGCCGAACGACCGGAAATCGCAGTCGTGTTCCTCACCGCCCGCGATGCGCCCGCGGACGTCGTCAAGGGGCTCACCCTCGGCGGCGACGACTACATCACCAAGCCGTTCAATGTGGACGAGTTGGTCGCGCGAACGCGCGCGGTGTTGCGGCGCACCCGGCCGACGCCGGACGAGAGCGCGCCGCGGGTCTCGCGTCCGCCCGTACTGCGGCACGGGGACTTGGAGTTGGACGAGGCGACGTACACCGCGCGCCGGGGCGGACACGGCGTGGAGCTGACCCCGACCGAGTTCGCGCTCCTGCGCCACCTGATCCGGCATGGCGACCGGATCGTGCCGAAGGAGCAACTGCTGCGCGAGGTGTGGAAGTACGAGCACGTCGTGGAGTCGACGGTGGTCGAGACGTACATCAGCTATCTGCGCCGCAAGCTCGACCCCCTGGTGCCGGACGGACCACCGCTGATCACGACGCGGCGGGGCGTGGGATACGGACTCCGACCGGCGGACTGCGGGAGATGACCGGCGGGTTCGAGGAGCGGAGTGACGTGGGCGGGGTGGACGGGCGATCGGGCGGAGGACCGCGCCTGCGTCGGGAGGGGAAGGCGGGCGGGCCCGCGAGCGCAGGCGAGGGCGCGCGGCCGGGCCGGGTCCGTCGGCGCTTTTCGCTGCGCGGCGCGCGAAAGCGTCCGCACATCGTCGCCATGCGGGCGACGCTGGCGCTGAGCAGCATCGCGGTGCTCGCGATCGGGCTGGCGCTGCTGATCTGGTTCAGCATGATGGGGGTGCGGCACTATCTGGAGTCGGGTGTCGACGACGACCTGACCACGGGCCGGGCCGCCATCGAGCGGACCGGCGTCACCCGTGCGCAGTTGTCCGAACCGGGCCCGACCGCGAGCCTGCGCGACGTGTTGATGTCGGCCGGGCTGCACGGCAAGATCTTCGTGCTGGTCGATGAACAGGGCATCGCCCTGCCGCTCGCCGACCGGGCGCCGGACGCCCTGCAACGCGCTCTGGCGGCGGTGTTCCGGGACCCACGCGGCATGACGCCGCACGCCGAGCCGCGCGGCGTCTCCCTCGCGGGAGACGACTACCGGGCCGTCGCGGTGCGCCTCGGCGACGGCCACTACATCCTGCTCGCGCGCTCGGTCGAGGACGTCGACGGTGTGGTCGACCGGGTCGTGCACTTCGAACTGCTGGTCGGCGGCGCCCTGCTGGTGCTCCTGGGCGGGTCCATCTACTTCGTCGCCCGGTGGCGGCTGCGGCCTTTGGAGGACATGGTCGAGACCGCGTCGGGCATCGCCGAGGGCGGCCCGGACCGGCCCGATCTGTCGGCGCGGGTGGCAACGCGCAAGAGGTCGTTCAGCGAGGTCGAGCAACTGCGTACCGCGTTGAACGCGATGTTGCAGCAGGTCGAGTCGGCGTTCGAGATCCGGGTACACGCGGCGACGCACCTCAAGCGGTTCGTGGCCGACGCGTCGCACGAGCTGCGTACGCCGTTGGCGGCGATTCGTGGCTACCTCCAGTTGTACGAGAAGGGCATGCTGGCGTCGGAGGACGAGCGCACCCGGGCCCTGAACCGCATGGGGGTCGAGGCCGAGCGGATGGCCCGGCTGGTCGACGAGTTGCTGGCGCTGGCGCGGCTGGACCAACGCCCGCAGTTGCGGCCGCGCCCCATCGACCTGGCGAACATGGTGCGGGGGGCGGTCGCCGACCTGCGTGCGCAGCAGGCGGCTCGGCAGGTGCATACGGACGTGCCGGACACCTGCGTGGTGCTGGCCGACGAGGCGACGCTGAGTCAGGTCGTCGGCAATCTGCTGACCAACGTGCGCGCCCACACGCCGATGTCCGCGGATGTGCATGTGTCGGTGTCAGAGGCCGTGGGCGACGACGGGGAGCGGCGCGCCGTGCTGCGTGTGCGCGACGAGGGGCCCGGCATGCGAGCGCAGGATGCCGAGCGCATCTTCGACCGCTTCTTCCGGGCCGCGCGCGAACGTGGTGGGAACGGCACGGCGGCCGGCGCCGGCTCGGGGAGCGGTTCGGATACCGGTAGCGGGCTCGGCATGGCGATCGTGTGGGCGGGGGTGGCCGCGAACCGGGGCAGTGTGCGGGTCGAGACCGAACCGGGGGCGGGCCTGACCGTCGTCGTCGAGCTGCCGGCGGCGGACGCCGACGCGCGCCGGCCCGGCAGCGCGCCGGACCAGAGAAAGGACGGCGCTCTCGGCCCGCAACCGCCATCGCTCGTGTCCCCGACCTCGGAATCCCGCTAGGTGTACGCACCCGCGAGGTCGGTGCCGCGGCCGACGGGTCGTCGGGCCGAAGTTCGACGCGGTGCCGGACGGTGCGACCGCCTCCGCCACCATGATCAGTCTCAGCGCCGACCACGGTTCCATTGATCCCCGAGGCCGGATGGCGTCAACGGCTGCCCGATGAGCCTGAAGGCTAGGGCCGTTCGAAGAGCTGGAGGAGACCGCCGACGGAGAAGCAGAGGGCGCCGGTGAGGGTGCCCCAGTTGGCGATGTCGGCGTTGATCAGGCTGCCGGTGGCTGGGCGGGTGTAGGCGGCGAGTGCCGAGACCATGAAGAGGACGGAACCGAGCTGGTTCACGGCGACGATCCACCAGCCGAGGTAGCGCGGCAGCAGGCGCGGCCGACCGTGGCAGATCTCGACGAGGGCAAGGTGCCCGGAGATCATGAAGAGGACGCAGCCGATCACGTCGGGCGCCCAGACCAGCCGGTTGATCTGGTGCACGGTCAGACCTTGCAGGAAGGAGTCGAGCAGGTCGACGGCGAACACCAGGGTGCCGGCGAACAGAATGAACGTGCTCAGCCAGTCGGCCCGCGCCGGCTCATAGCTCCACCATTGCCAGCGCCGGGTGACCAGGGCGCCTTCGCCCCCGGGCACGTGGCGAGGCGCGTTGATCACCTGGAGCAGGGACACATAGCCGCCGGTGTTGAAGCACAGGCCGCCGGCGAAGTAGATCGACGCGCAGGTGGTGGCGTCGCCGGAGCCGAACTGGGCGACGGTGGCACCCGCGGCGAAGAGCGCTCCGCCGAGGACGAAGGCGGTGGCGGCGATCGCGTTGAGCCTGCGCAGCCGGGCGACGGCGGTGTCGTCGGCGCCGGCGTGATGGGCGGCGGCCGCTCCGGGCGGGTGGACGGTGATGAGTCCGCGGCGCCGGGCGAGCCGGGATTCCCAGACCGCGGTACCGCCGCCGGGCGGCTGCCAAGTGAGCCGCGTGGTGAACGGTCCGGCGCCCTCGGCGTGCTGTTCGGGCCGTCTCATGCGGGCGGGAGGGCAGCGATGCCGCCCTCCTCCTCGGGGCTGATGAGGGAGCGTCGCCTCTTGGCTCCGCGCCACCACAGCAGGCGGCCGTTTGTCGTGACCATGATCGTGGCCATCACGAGGGCGATCAGCAGGCCCGTGATCAGCGCACGCCAGGACGGCGGCTTGAGCCCCTGGTCGGTGCCCTGTGTTGCGGTAGGTCCTCCCGGGCCCGCAGGCGTATGGGGCTCGGCAGTCCCATCCGCATTCGGGCGAGGGCCGTCTCCCGCTTCACTCATGGCATCTCCCCAGGTCACTGAGGTTTGGGCGCCGTCGACCACGGATCCCTGAACCCTCATCGACTCTGCCAGAGCTGATGGGAGGCGACCCGGTGACGGAGCGCGCGTTAGCCCGATCAGTGGATGGTCGGGCATCAGCGCCAACCCGCCGGCTCCCCGTCGCGCTGCCCCGGGATGGCGTACGTCCGCATGCCGAGCCCGGTCGAGTCGCGGTGCGTCAATATTCGTTCATGTTGCGTGTCCATACACACCTGCTGTCGAACAGCGGGAGCCGTGCGCGAAGGGCCATCGACCGGGCGTTTTTCAGCCCGGCCGATGACCCGGGGTCGAACCGCTTGTGCCCTACTTGTGCCCCCTGAGTCATAAAAACCCGCGTTACCGCAGGTCAGCGGGGGGTCGAACTAGTTCAGCGTGATCTGGCGATTCAGCAGACCGTTGCGGGCGCTGCGCTGACGCGGCGTCAGCGGGCTGGTGTCCGCCATTGCGGCGGCGAGGCGCTCACCGAATTCACGGGCCGGCTTCTCCACGTCCTCGGCGGTCATCGTGGTCGGCAGGTCCCACACCGGTACGAGCAGCCCGTGCGCGCGGAACGAGCCGACGAAGCGGGTGCCCTCGCCCAGGCTCGACTCGCCGGCCGCGTGCAGCCGCGCGATGGCGTCGAGCAGGTCCTCCTCCGCGTGCGGCATGACCCAGCGCAGGTGATTCTTCTCGGTGGTGCCGCACCAGTACGCGGCGTCCACCGAGGTCAGCCGGACGGTCGGCATGGCCGCCGCGTTCGCCCGCTCCAGCGACGCGCTCACCTCGGCGTTCATCGAGGCCGGGTCGTCCACCCAGAAGTCGAAGCCGGGGTGGACGGTGATCTCCAGCGGCTTGGACAGGTCGAGCAGGTCCTGCAGCCGGTCACCGGACTCGGGCAGCGGGCCGGGCGCGACCGAGGTGCCGTCCTCCTGGGCGAGCGCGCGTTCCAAGGCGTGCGCGAGGTCCCGACTGACGTCGCCCGAGCTGGTGTGGGTCTGCAGACCCACCAGGATCGCACCGTCGGCGCGCCGCAGCGCGGGCCAGGCCATTGGCAGCACGGTCGCGAGCGTGACCACCTGGTCGGCGTGCTCGCCGGTCATGGTCAGCCGCGCGGTCGCGGCCGGGACCAGTTCGCGCAGCGCGATCCAGTCGCACTCGTTCGGTAGCCCCTGGAAGGGACGCAGGACGAGCGTCTCGGCGGCGGAGGCCGCCTCGCGCCCGTGACATGCCTTGTACCGGCGGCCCGAGTTGCACGGGCACGGTTCGCGACCGCCGACGACCGGGACGGATCCCGTGGCGGCTGCGGTCTGGGTCTTGTTGCCGGTGTGGCCCTTCAGCGCGGCCTTCTTGCCCATGCTGCGGTCTCTCCGCCTCGGTGTCGGGGGGATGGTGGTCGACGACTCACCAGCTCCGAGGGTACTGAGTTCCGCGGGCACGGGTTGACGCTCGAATGTGTGCGCTACGCGGCGGTCGACCGGGCGGGGGCGGGGCCGGCCGGGTGTGATCACGCGGGTACCGTCGGTACGCGGTGCGTCGATGGGACGGCTCTCTCGGCCCGGGTTCAGTCGAGCGGTTCCACCGCGTCCAGGTCGAATTCATCCCACAGGCGGTCGGCCGCGTGGGACTTGATCGGAACCAGCGCCCACACGGTGACCTCGTCCGGCGTGCCGCGCACGCCCCAGTCGGCCGCGAGGGTGCCGATGATGGACAGACCGCGACCGCCGTGTGCGCTCAGTGACGGGCTGGCCTGTCGGGGACGAGTGGAACTGCCGCCGTCGGTGACCTCGATGGCCAGCAGCCCGTCGGGACGCACCCACCAGGCCGCGCGGACGTTGCCGGACGGCAGGGCTCGGGCGTGCCGCAGCGCATTGCTCAACAATTCGGACAGGATCAGCACCGCGTCGTCCACGACGTCCCCGGCGATGCCGCGTTCGTCGAGGTCGGTGGCCAGGCGGTGCCGAGCCGCGGAAACACCGACCGGAGCGTGCGGTACCAACACCGCCGCGGAATCGGGCACCCCACGGGCCACGACCATTGCCACCCCCGGCCTCCTTAGTGCACACGCCTGCCTCGCGCATGTCTCGCGCGTCGGGCTTGAGATGCCCGATGCCGACGGACGGGAAACGGCAGGGCACCGCGCGCTCCGACTCGCCCAGGGGCGTATAGGGGTATGCGATCCTGCCAAGACGGATATAACGGCTCGAAAGGCTACCAGCGTACGCCCCCTAATGGGGTCTAACCGGACACTTGGGCCAATACCTGTCGTGGCCGATTCGTGATGATGGCGTCCACACCGAGCCGCAGGCACAGCTCGACGTCCTCGGCGGCGTCCACGGTCCACACGTGCACTCGGTGCCCGGCCCGATGCAGGCGAGCGACGTAGCGGGGGTGGGCCCGCACGATGTCGATGCTGGGGCCGGCGATGCGCACTTCGCGGGGCAGCGTGCCGTCGCGGAACAGCAGCGGCACGTGCTCCATCAGGAACACGGTGGGCAACTCGGGCGCCATCAGTCGCATCCGGCGCAGGGACAACTGGGAGAAGCTCATCACCCGGATCGGCGACGGCTCCTCCGCGCCGGGCCGGGACAGCCCGAACCGCTCCAGCAGATCGACCAGCCGGCGCTCGACCAGGCCCGCGTACCGGGTGGGGTGTTTGGTCTCGATCGCCAGGCGCACCGGGCGGGGTGAGTCCACGACCAGTTCGAGCAGGCGTGCCAGCGTGAGCACCGAGCGGCGGTCCCAGTCGGGGGCCTCCGGTTCCTGCGGGCGTTCGCGTTCGACGCCGGATTCCTTCCAGGAGCCGAAGTCGAGCGCGGACAGGTCCGCCAGCTCCAGCGTCGAGACGATGCCGCTGCCGTTGGAGGTGCGGTCGACCTTGCGGTCGTGCACGCACACCAGATGGCCGTCGGCGGTCAGTCGGACGTCGCATTCCAGGGCGTCGGCGCCGTCCTCGATGGCCTGGAGATAGGCCGCGAGCGTGTGCTCGGGGACGGTGTCGGACGCGCCTCGGTGGGCGACGACCTGCACGTTGGCGCGCAGCGGGCGCGCCCCGGTGGTGGACACGGAACAATCGTGCCATCCCGAGGTGAGCGCACGGTGACGGCCGGGTGTCCGGCGGTGGTGTCCTGCGCTCGGCGGGTGGGTCGGGTGGGGCCTGGCCTGGCCTCGGCGGGCGGTCGATGGCGTTTCCGGGGCTCGTGGACCGGGACGCCGCGGTCTTTTCGGGACCGACCTTCGGTGATTCTTCCGGGATTTCCACCCCGGTGCGAGCGGCGCGACCTGCGCGGATAACCACGGGATAAGCGGGACGGGCGGCCGGGACGTCCGGCGCTTACGGTGTTCAGACAGGCCGTCGGGAAGTCTGTGGGCATCAACATTCCGAATGTGTGTGGGAGGAAGACCGTGAGCGACGACCGCGACGTGACCGGCGGCGAAGTCGGTTCACCGGTGCCAGGGGAGGGCCACGGATCGTCCTCCGCCACACCACTGCCGGCGGAGCCCGGGGTCGGCCCGGCGTCGGCGGAGCCGGAGTTCCGCTCCGAGGTGCCCGCCAAGCCGGTCGGGGCGCCCACCGTGGGACAGCCGCACGGGGAGGCCGGGTCGTCGACCACCGCGCTGCCGCCGGCGGGTGAACCGATGGCCGAGGTGCCCGCCGCGTTCGCGGCCGGACCCACCGCAGGCGGCGCGGGCGGCGCGGGGGTGCCGCCGTTCGGAGCGACCGGTGCCTATCCCGGCTACCCGGGCTACCCCGGTTTCGGCGCACCGCCCAAGCCCAAGCGCCGGCCGTCCGGGATCCTGGTCGCGGCCGTGGTGGCCGCACTGCTCGCCGGCGGCGTCGGCGGCGGGGTGGGCGCGTGGATCGTGGAGCGGGACGACAAGCCGGCCTCGGCGGGCGTCGGCCCGTCCTCCTCACCGGCGGACCCGGCCTCGCTCAACCGCTCGCCCACGAGCGTGGCGGGCATCGCCAAGCAGGCGGTCCCCAGCACGGTGACGATCAAGACCAAGGGCAAGGTGTCCGGCCAGGGCACCGAGAGCGGCACCGGCGCGGGCTTCGTGTACGACAAGCAGGGCCACATCCTGACCAACAACCACGTGGTGTCGCTGGCCGCCGCCGGCGGCGAGCTGAGCGTGACCTTCTCCGACGGCACCACCAAGCCGGCCAAGATCGTCGGCCGCGCCGAGGGCTACGACCTCGCGGTGATCAAGGTCGACGACATGCCCACCAACATCCAGCCGCTGGCGCTGGGCGACAACGACAAGGTCGCGGTCGGCGACCCGGTGATCGCGATCGGCGCGCCGTTCACCCTCTCCAACACGGTGACCACGGGCATCGTGAGTGCCAAGGACCGCCCGGTGGCCTCCGGCGACCAGCAAAAGGTCTCGTACATGAACGCGATCCAGACCGACGCGGCAATCAACCCCGGCAACTCCGGCGGTCCGCTTCTGAACGCGGCCGGCGAGGTGATCGGGATCAACTCGGCGATCCGCTCGACCGGCGGCGGCGGCGGCCAGTCGCCGTTCGGCCAGCAGCAGGAGTCCGGCAGCATCGGCCTGGGCTTCGCGATCCCGATCAACCAGGCCCGATGGGTCGCGGACACGCTGATCCAGGGCAACAAGCCGGTCTACGCGCAGATGGGCATCCTGCCCGACTCGCGCTACACAGGCACGGGCGCGCAGATCATGGCCCAGAGCACCAACGGCCAGGACCCGGTCACCGCGAACGGCCCGGCGGCGAAGGCGGGCCTGAAGGCCGGCGATGTGATCACCAGGCTCAACAACCGGGCGATCGGCTCCTACGAGGACCTGTTCAGCGAGATCTGGAGCCACCGCCCGGGCGACAAGGTGAAGGTCACCTACCAGCGCGACGGCAAGGAAGCCACCACCGAGGTCACCCTGGGCCAGCGGGTGGGCGACAACTGACCTCCGCCCCGGCCACACATGGGCCGGTCCGGAATCCCCAGTGATCCGAGCCATCGCTCATGAGAGACTGATGCCGCCCGCGCCCCAACCCGGTCGCGGCGCTGGAGGACTCGCCTAGTGGCCGATGGCGGCAGTCTTGAAAACTGCTAGCAGGGGTGACTCTGCTCGTGGGTTCGAATCCCACGTCCTCCGCAGACCTGCTGTCAGGTGGAGATGAGAGACCGCCGGTGCGCGGCTCGGGACCTATGGTGTGCCCGAGGTGTGCCCGGCGGTTTTCTCGTTGGCGCGCGGGATGAACTGCTCGGCGGTCTCGGCCGACGCGGCGGCGACCTCCTCGGCGTCGCGTAGACGTCTGCTCCCGACGGTCATGCCTCTGTAACGGTTGACCGGCCGATGCCCGATCTTCTCCGAACGTCGCTGCCTCGCGTAAGACACGGCTCCTCCGGGGCCCGCTGGCCTCGCCCAACCGTCCACAAGTTCGTCAGAGTCTCGACCCCCGGCGGGCGACAGCAGGGACAACAACGCCTGCTCCTTCCCGGGGTCGATGCCGTGGGAAGCCCGGGAGAGGCCAACGGGCCCCGCCCTCCCAAGTGCAGCCATGCCCATGTATCAGCGACCGTCTCGGCGATCGGGCGGCAACACAGCCCGTCCTTGACGGCCCGGTCGAATCGACTGAGTTCCCCGGCAACACCAGTCAGGGCCAGGCAGGCGTCCAGGACGCCAACGAAGGTGATGTTCTGCGGACGGGCGGCGTTTTCGTCAAGCCCTTCCTGTGGGCGCTCCGGGCCAAGCTGGCCGTGTTCATCGAGATACATCATCCATCCGTGACCAGCGCAATCCCCACGCCACAGCACCCAGGATCCATTCGGCGGGGTATTACACGCGCACATGGCGCCGGAAAGTGTCTGCCAGGATTGTTTGCGGTTCTCAAGCACTGGCGGCCTTCGGCCTCAGGCGGGTCGACGACCGACTGCCACACCCCTAACGGTCATCCAAAAAGGATCTTCACTCGTGAGAACGTTGATCCGAAAAGCTCTGCGGTGGGCCTGGACCAAACATCGGACCTGCACTCGAAAATTTGCCCGCAGATCCGTCACGGGATGGCCTGCTCTGCGATCTCACTCGTCGCGCTTGCTCGACCGAACGCGCTTCCGAAATCATCCGGTACCAGGCAGCACAGCCGACAGCGAGGACGCGGAGCATGGTTGCCACGGATGTGGGATTCCATCGTCCGGACAGAAGATCGATGCGACATGACATGATCCATTACACCTAGTGGTCTTGTGTGACACGCAGCTCATCACTACGATTCTTTGCCTGAAGCCGCATCGCCATGAATCAGTGGATCACTCCAGTGCTTACCGTTCGGCAGTGAAGTTAAAGGATGGGCATGACGTTAGCTCGTGATACAAAAATCGGCATCATTGGACTCGGGCGCCTGGGTGCTGCGTCCGCCGAGGTATTCCAACGTTCCGGTTATGAGTTGGTAGCGGTTTCGGCACGATCCGATGTCTCCCGAAGGCGCGCCGAAAAGTGCATCCCCAACATTCCGATTCTATGCCCGCAGGAAGTTGCCGAGCGCGCAGATTGCATCATTCTTACAGTGCCGGACGATGCCATCTCAGCGGTGTCCGATGAGATCGTCGCGGCGGGCGCCATCGTTGCAGGCGACCTGGTCGTACATTTGAGCGGGCGCTGTGGGCTGGATGTTCTTGGATCTGCCCGGATGGTCTCGGCCATTCCCCTCGCCTGCCATCCAGCGATGACATTCGCCGGTACGGATGAGGATGCGAATCTATTGGCAAGTTCGCCTTTCGGGATCACATCATTGCCAGAGCATAAACACTATGCCGAGGGTTTCGTGCAGGCCATCGGTGGAAATCCCGTATGGATCCCTGATGAAAAGCGCACAATGTATCACGCCGCAATGGTCTTCGGTGCGAACAATCTAATTTCGCTCGTTGCGACGTCGATTCAGGCAATGAAGGCGGCGGGTATCGATGATGCAGGGCGGTTCCTGGCGCCAATTTTGCGAGCTTCTCTGGAGAACGCAATTGTTCTTGGCCCGAAGGCGTTGACCGGGCCGGTACGACGGGGTGATGTCGGGACGGTGGTCGGGCATATCAAGGCATTGCGGGAAGAAATGCCTGGATTGATTACCGGATATGTCGACTTCGCTCGCTTTACCGCCGAGATGGCCCTGAACGAGGAACTGAACGCGCCGGAAATTCTACACAAGGTATTAGCGACCCTCCGACACGTGAATACCTCCGAGCAGGGAGATTGATCCTGACACCGTTAATCGGGGGGGGACAGTGAGGTTTTTCCGTAGTATTCGGTTCAAGGGCCGAGGCAGCCGCCGCCAGATCAATCCGTCAGCTTTGACGGCCGGAGCAGTGTGTCTGATGGCTGCCATCGGCGCAGGAAGCGTCGAGGCGGCCGGCGTTCAACTTCCGGCTGTGGACTCCTGGCCCCGCCAATTAGCTCTCGCGATCCTAGGATCGGCTCTGTTTGGGCTCGGGTTCCTTGAGCGTTCGGAAGATAATGAGGATGCCCCCATGAATACAAGAGACACGGATTCCTTTCCGTCGCCCACACCGCGTCCAAGGTTATCCTCACGCTTCACAGGGCGTATCGCACTCCTGGCCAATATCGCGGGTTTTCTCGCCGAACATGGGCGTGTATCACTGGTGGGCCTTGGCGGGATCGGAAAGACGCAGACGGCCTTGGCCTACATTCATCGAAACCGTAGTTCATATGATTTGATTTGCTGGGTTCGGGCAGAGGAGAGCGTCACACTGGGCAACGACTATATGGAGATCGCGCGGATGTACGGGTTGACCATTCCCGATGGTCTTCCCGTAGTCCAGAAGATCGATACCGTGCGGAACTGGCTCGAGACACAGAATCGATTGCTCCTGGTTTTCGACAACGCAGATTCGGAAGAAATTCTGGATTCATACATCCCGACCTCAGGGCACGTTCTGATTACCAGTCGAGAAAGCGCTTGGCGTGATTCTCGGGTGGTCATCGTTCCGCCGTGGACCAGAGATGAGTCCCTGGAATTTCTCGCACCGAATCACGCTGAAGCCGAGGCCGCAAGTTCACTAGCCTCCTATCTAGGCGACCTGCCTCTGGCTTTGGATCAAGCTTCGGCTTATATGCGAGAAACCAGCACAAGCGTCACGGATTACCTGTCCTTGTTGAAAGAGCGCACTTCGGAAGTGATAGCGCTGGGTAGCGTGGCGAACTATCCGCGGACTATTTCCACTACCTGGAAAGTTGCCATGGAGGCTGCGCAAGCGAGAGTGCCGGTCACGCAGGACCTTCAGAGAGTGGCGTCATTTTATGCCTCAGAGGGAATCCCGCATTCACTTATGCGAACCATGGCACCCTCGTCACCACGTCGCATGCGGGCTTTGGCCAACGATCGCATCGCCTATAATCGCGCCCTGGGCCAATTGTCCCGCTATTCGCTTGCCCAGATCAATCAAGATGAATTGACGTTCCATCGACTCGTCCAATTGATGATCCGACAGTCAATGACCTCGAGCGACCGGAGGCGGTGGGCCGGAGTTTCGGTAGAATTGATGCGTATTGCATTTCCTGAGGAAGTCTCCAACTCCAGCTCGTGGAGTCGCTGCGCTGCGTTGCTTCCGCACGCCTTGAGTTCTGCGGGCCACGCCGAAGGTTTGGGAATTTCTCTGCGCGATGTCAGTTTGATCTATGAGCGCGTGGCGACTTATTTCCGCGTCCAGGGACTCTATCCAGAGTCATTGGAAATCTGGGAAAAGCTCGAAGCAATACTGCGCCGACCGCACGATTTTATGCGGCCGGATCTCTCAGACGTACTAAATAGCCAGGGAATGGTGCTGAGAGCGCGTGGTCTGCTTAATCGCGCCAAAAGTGTCCTAGAGGAGTCCGTTAGAATTCAGGAGGAAAGTCGCGGTGATCGGCATCCGCGGGTTGCCGTCTCGTTGAATTCACTCGGTACCGTGCTACGCGGTCTCGGATTGCTTGAGGAAGCCCGGGAATGCCACGTCCGAGCTCTGTTGATCGACCAGACCTCGCTGGGCTCGGACCACCCGAACTGTGCTGTGACTCTGAATAACCTGGGAAACGTGGAACGCGTTTTAAGGAATCCAGGAGAGGCCGTGAGGTCGCACACGCGGGCTCTGCGCATCAGAGAAGAAACTCTGGGCCCCGATCATCCCGATGTCGGTACCACACTCAACAACCTTGCGAATGCGCAAGCCGATCTGGGTGACTTTGGAGGAGCTCGGCTATCCGCAGAACGCGCCGTTCGAATCGATACACAGGTCTTCGGAGATCGTCACCCTGCGGTGGCAGCGGATCGGATCGGCTACGGGATTATCCTCTGCGAGCACGGCGAAACAAGTGCTGCTGAGAGGGAACTGGAAGCTGCGTTGAATGTCAACGAGGTCGCCATGGGGCCAGAACATGCTGATACAGGGGTCACACTCAATAACCTGGGTGTTGTCAAAGCCAGGAAATCACAACACCAGGAATCCAGGGTTTTCTTGGAAAAGGCAGTGCAAATCCTCGAGACAAGCCTGTCTCCGGATCACGTCGATGTGTCAGTCGCACTGTCCAATCTCAGCGCGTCGTTGCAGGCGATCGGAAATACGGGCAGCGTGGCAGTCGGTGCGAGGGCTCGAGCAATCTGGCTTGCATCCGGTGCCGACGACTCCTTGCCCATTCCGGAGTGGCTACGTCTGGACAAGGACGTTGCGACAGCAGAGGTCGAACTGGAGCAGGATTTACACTGATCCCAACGATTCGGTATACCTGTGCTGAGACAAGACCTCCAGCCGATGGGAAGCCCACCGCCTCACCTATGCGCTCGTACGCGACTCCGCCCTCGGCGACCGCAAGATGGTCGACGCGATCACCGAGCGCCTTGGACTCGCCAACGACAAGCCCCTCGGCGCCCCCGCCATGGCCGACGCCATTACCCGACTGGACCCGTTCAGCCTCCTGCAAGGTGTGTTCTTCAACCAGAAGCCCTGGCACGGACAACCCCGCTTCCCCCGCGCTACCTCCGCCGTTCTCGAGGCGTGGCCTTACCGACCTCTCGCAGCCCTCAACCAGGTGGGCGCTGATCGGGGCGCCGGGTTTGTTGGCCCGGAAGACGGGCCGGTGCTTGATCAGGTGATCCGGGTCGCCCGGTTTCACGTCCGGCTTGTCATTGATTATGCCGCTTTGCCGGCCCCGAGTCTCCCGACGTGGATCGGTGTTCGCCGGTGCGCGGGTGGGCCGTCGAGGCTCGGGAGAGCGGTGCCGATCACCGGTGGCCGCGCGCGGTGCGAGGACGCGAGCCGAATGACGCACCCGTCGAACCGGCCCTCGCCGGACTCGCCCTCGACGACGACCGGTCGGCCGGGTGGACCAAGCGGGCCGGCCATTGGGCGAGGCAATACCTCGTCTCGGACAACCTCGGCACCCTCGGACTCGGCGACGTCCTGGTGTGCCCGAGGTGTGGCCGGGCGCCTGCGAACCGGCCCTGCGGGGTCGATCGGCTCCCGAGGCCCTCGGTGTGCGCGGTTGTTGCGGCCTTGTCCACCGATCGATGGACGGCGGGTTCCATCGGTCGAGCCTGTCCGGGGCCCGGGCCCGGCGACCAGGATTTCGGGCATGACGAAACTTCCTGTTCGGGTGGCGCGGTGGAGCGCCGGGCACCCCTGGCGAGCCATCGCCGGCTGGGTTCTCTTTGTCGCGTTGTGCCTCGGCGGCGGCATGGCCGCCGGGACCAACGCGGCCACGGCCGACGACTTCCGGGTCGGCGAGGCCGGTCGCGGTGAGGCGATGGCCACCGAGGGTGGCCTGCAACAGCGACCGGTGGAGCGGGTGTTGATCACCGCGAAGGCCGGGGCGGGGGCGTTGGACGCGGGCGCCGCGAACGCCGCGGCCGGCGAGATCGTGGACCGGATGCGAAAGCTGCCCGAGGTGTTGTCCGTGGCCGCGCCGGTGCGCTCGGCGGACGGTACGGCGGTCCGGGTGGACGTCACCATGAAGGGCGCCGAGCTGGACGGGAAGAACCACGTCGACCCGCTGCTGGCGCAGACCGCGAAGGTGCGGGCCGGCTATCCCGGGCTGCGGATCGCGGAGAGCGGTGGTCCCTCGATCAGCAAGGACGTCCAGGGCCAGCGTGGCGAGGACCTCTCGCGCACCGAACTGATCGCACTGCCGATCACCCTGATCACGCTGCTGATCGTGTTCCGCTCGGTGGCGATGGCCACCGTGCCGCTGCTGCTCGCACTGTCCGCGATCGCGGCGGCCATCGGGCTGTCGATGCTCGCATCGCACGTCTTCCCGGACGCCGGGGTCGGCACCAACGTCATTTTGCTGATCGGCCTGGCGGTCGGCGTCGACTACGCACTCTTCTATCTCAAGCGCGAACGCGAGGAACGGGCCCGGTCCGGCGGCCGGCTCGACACCCGAGCCCTGGTGGAACTGGCCGCGGCCACCTCCGGACACGCCGTCGTGGTGTCCGGGCTTGCGGTCGCCGCCTCCAGCGCCACCCTCTTCCTCGCGGACGACGTCATCTTCTCCTCGATCGCCACCGGCGCGATCCTGGTCAGCCTGGTCGCGGTGGTCGGCTCGCTGACCGTGTTGCCCGCGCTGCTGGTCAAGCTCGGTGTCCGGGCGGAGCGCCGCGCGGCCCGCCGGGCCGAGCGCGCGGCACAACGCGGCGAGACGCCGGCGGCCAAGTCGCGACGCACCGGCGCCGGTCGGCTCACCGCAGCCGTGCTGCGGATCACCAGCCGAAGCCCCGCCGCCACGCTCGCCGTCGCCGTGCTCGCCATGCTGGCCCTGACCGCCCCGCTCGCGAACCTCGAGCTGACCGACATCGGTCGGGAGACCTACTCCCGCGACCTGCCCGCGATGGACACCTGGCACCGGCAGAACCAGGCGTTCCCGGAGCTGAAGGCGATGCACCAGATCGTGGTCCGGGCCGAAGCCGGTCGCGCCGACGACGTGGCGGGCGCCCTGCGCGAGTTGGAACGACGCGCGCACGCCGACCCGCAACTCGCCGGCCTCGCCGAGCTGCGCACGTCCCCCGACCGCCGGATCACCATGCTGGAGCTGCGGGTACCGCACTTCGTCAGCTCCGCCGTGGCGCAGGACTCGCTCGACCGGGTCCGCGAGGACCATGTGCCGGCCACCGTGGGCAGGCTGCCCGGCGTCGACATCGCGGTGACCGGCGACGTGGCCCGGTACGCGGACTACCCCGAGCACCAGAAGGGGAAGTTGCCGCTGATCATCGCGACGCTGCTCCTGGTGACCTTCGTGATCACCGTATTCGCGTTCCGCTCCGTGGCCCTGGGCCTGGTCGGCGTGGTGTTGAACCTGCTCTCGGCCGGTGCCGCCCTCGGGCTGCTGGTCCTGGTCTTTCAGGGGACCTGGGCCGAAAGGCTGCTCGACTTCGACTCGACCGGTTCGATCGGCTCGCGGGTACCGCTGTTCCTGTTCGTGATCCTGTTCGGGCTGTCGATGGACTACCAGGTGTTCGTGATCAGTCGGATCCGGGAAGCCGCGCTGCGTGGAGCGTCGACCCGGCAGGCGGTACTCGACGGCATCGGCAGTTCGGCGGGCGTGGTGACCAGTGCCGCGTTCGTGATGGTCACCGTGTTCGCCAGTTTCATCGGCCTGCATCTGATCGAGATGAAGCAGTTCGGCTTCAGCCTCGCGGTGGCCGTACTCCTGGACGCGTTCGTGATCCGGATCATGATCCTGCCCGCCACCATGCTGCTGCTGGGTGAGCGCAGCTGGTGGCCGTCGATCGGGATGCGCCGGGCCCGGGAGCAAAACCCCGCCGCCGTCGTGCACCCGGCCGCGAAAGTAGGCTGATCGGTATGTCCGAACGGCCGCAGACCATCGACCGATTCCGGGCGTGGACGCCACACCGCTGGTACATCCTGTTCTGGGTGCTGCTGGGTCTGATCCCGATGGTCATCGCCGGGAAGGACGACCCGGGGGCGAGCAGGTACGGGTCGATGGGGCTGCCGGTCGTTCTCGGCCTGTGCTACCTGATCACCCGGGTGTTTCCCAACAATCCGGTGCTGCGGCCGAGGGTCTTCCCGAGCGTGCTGATCGGCGGTCTGGGCGCGATGGCCTACACCCGCGACGGCGGTGCCACGGCCTACGTGGCGAGCCTCCCGCATTTCTGGTTCACGGCCGCGGCTCCCGGGTCCGCGATCGGGTACAGCGGCCTCGCCGCCGCCGCAACCGTGCTCGGCGGCGTCGCCCCGCAGGGCTGGAGCCCGGATCTGCTCACCGGCAATACCCTGGCGACCGTGATCGCCTACGCGGTGAGCGTGCCGCTCGGGCTGTCGATCCACCGGCTCGTCGGGCAGAGCGATGAGCGGATGCGCGTCCTGGGCAGCGAACTGGCCAGTGCCCAGCAGCGGTTAGCCGAGGCCAATCAGCGCCGGGGCGCGGCGGAGGAGCGGGAGAGGCTGGCCCGGGAGATCCACGACACCCTCGCCCAGGGGTTCGCGTCCATCATCGTGCCGGCCGAGGCGGCGCGTTCGGGCATTGCGGCCGACCCCGCGACCAGTGGTCGGCAGTGGCTCTCGATCGAGCACACCGCCCGGGAAAACCTGGCCGAGGCCCGGGTGCTGCTCGGCTCGGCCCCGCAGAGCGGCGTGGTCCCCGGGTCGGTCGCCCGGGCCCTGCGCCGCACCCTGGACCGGTTCGTCGAGGACACCGGGATCACCGTGGACGCGGAACTGCCCGACGTCGAATGCGACCAGCAGACCCGGATCGCGCTGCTGCGCTGCACCCAGGAGTCGCTGGCGAATGTACGCAAGCACGCGGGCGCCGGCACGGTCGGTGTCGTGCTCGCCCGGCATGCCCACGGCGTCGAACTGGAGATCACCGACGACGGCCGAGGGTTCGTGGTCGATCGGGCCTGCGGCTTCGGTCTCGACGGCATGCGCAGACGACTGGCCGAACTGGGCGGCGAGTTCACCGTCACCAGCTCGCTCGGTGACGGCACCCGGGTCCTGGCGATGATTCCCACCGATGGTCAGGAGTGAAGGACATGACACAGGACACGCTGCGCGTCGTCGTGGTGGACGACCACTCGGTGATGCGGGCCGGGGTGGTTGCGCTGTTGGCCTCGGAGCCCACCATCGAGATCGTCGGCGAGGCGGGCGACGGCCTCGCCGCCATCGAACTGGTCGAGCGGCTGGAGCCCGATGTGGCGCTGATCGACCTGCGGATGCCGGTCCTGGACGGGGTGGCCGCCACCGCTCGGATCGTTGGTCTCGGCAGCCGGACCCGGGTGTTGATCGTGACCACATACGACACCGACGTCGAAATCGAGCGTGCAGTCGAGGCCGGCGCGATCGGCTACCTGCTCAAGGACACCACCCGCGAGCAACTCGTGGAGGCCATTCGCTCGGCGGCCCGGGGCCAGACCGTGCCGGCCCCGAGGGTGGCCGAGCGGCTGGTCGCCCGGATGCGCCGGCCCGCCCCGGTGGTGTTGACCACACGCGAGGTGCAGGTGCTCGACGCGGTGGCCGACGGGCTCTCCAACGCGGACATCGGCAAGCGGCTGGTGATCGCCGAGGCGACGGTGAAGACGCATCTGCTGCGCGTCTTCGCCAAGCTCGATGTCAGCGACCGCACGCACGCGGTGGTCACCGCGATCGAGAGCGGCCTGCTGTCGCGGTCCGGCGACGGAATACGCGACTGAACCCGGGTGAAAAAGTGCGGTATCCCAACATTTCCCGAACCGGGTGTCCGGGCGCGCACGGCATACCCGGCGACCCCCGACGAGCCGGGTGGGCCTCGATCCGCGCCGGAGTACACATTCGCCCGTATCGGGGCACATCGGACTGCGAAAGAGCGCTCCTATATATAGGGGTGCGACGGCGCGATTTTCGGCGCGCGGAATCTGCTTTCCCGGCGCCACGCATCGTGATATCGGCGCGCTTTCCGGGGGTCCGGGCTTCCGGAGGATCGCGTTCCGCGTCGGTGTCCGTCGAAAGGGGGCGTGAATAGTTCCACGCGCGGGTGAAAGTGGCGTGGGTCACAGTTCCCGATGTGGCCCGGATCGCATTCGGCATACTTTTCCGGCCGGTGGCGGAGTGCTCTCGCAGGGTGAATACGCGCAGGCCGGGAAGGGTCTGCCGGGCCATGGCCGGCCGGTTATACCCGGTGCCCGCGCGGACTGCCATCGGCAGAATTGTGATGCCGCTCACGCGGGACGCGTAAGCCGGACATAAAGGCATTTAAAGCCCGGCTGGAATGCGACTTTCGCCCCGTCGGACCGCGTGATTGCCCGGTCGCCTTCGGTGAGGATTCGACAATGTGTCACAGATCCACTGCGGACCGTGTATGAGTGGGGGCTAAAAGGGGCAAAACGTTCCCAGGTTTGGGCCCCGGTAAACGCGAATCCGGCCCGGAAGGCCGTCCCGCAGGGTGCGCCGGGCATTTCTAATACCTATCCTGACCTGCATAAATGCCCGAGCGGGTTGATAAGGGCCGGATAACCTGTTTATGGTCCTGGCGATGTGCAAATCGCACCTCCTGGGTTCCCGCCGGCACGGCATGGCGGAACTCGCGGTCTGGGAGGGCCGCGGGGTTGCGGCATCGGACATCACGTCCTGGACGTGACCGTTCGGTTCCGGGCGGGGGTGATCCGCGAGGATCGCGCCGGTCCATCCGCCCCAGGGGAATTCCGAGAGGAATGTATGTCTCTCCGCAACGCTTTCGGTCGCACCAACACGCACCGCGGCATGGGTCGTACCCAGCGCCGTCTGCGCACCGCGACCATCGTCGGCGTCGTCGCCGCCACCCCGCTCGTCGGGCTCGCGACCGCGACCTCGGCCGGCGCTGCCACGACTTCCACGTGGGACAAGGTCGCCCAGTGCGAGAGCGGCGGCAACTGGTCCATCAACACCGGCAACGGCTTCTACGGCGGTCTGCAGTTCACGCAGAGCACGTGGCGCGCCAACGGCGGTACCGGCAGCCCGCAGAACGCCTCGAAGGCCGAGCAGATCCGGGTCGCCGAGAACGTGCTCAAGTCCCAGGGCCCGGGCGCCTGGCCGGTGTGCTCGGTCAAGGCCGGTCTGACCCGCGGTGGCGGCAGCCCGTCCACCGACGCCGGCAGCACCACCCCCAAGAAGGCGACGACTCCGAAGAAGGAGTCGACCTCCAAGAGCAGCACTCCCAAGAGCACCACCCCCAAGAAGGTCGCCGTCGCGCCCCAGAGCGAGACGCCGAAGAAGGCCGCTCCGGCGAGCAAGCCCGCCGCAGCTCCGGTCGCCGAGACCGCGTCGACCGCCGGCAACTACGTGGTCAAGCCCGGTGACACGCTCAGCGGCATCGCCGCGGCGAACAACGTGGGCGGCGGCTGGCAGGCGCTGTACGCGAAGAACCAGGGCGTGGTCGGTACCAACCCCGACCTGATCCTCCCGGGCCAGCAGCTGGTCCTGCGCTAGAACGCCCCGGGGCCGGTCCGGTCCCGAGTGTTCGGCGTGCGCCGTGTGGTGCCCACGACGCGGTGCACGGCGTCGAGTGAGTGGTGCGTGGAACAAGCAGTGCCCGCAGGCGAGTCCTGCGCGTTCGGTCGAGGGCGGCCGTATCTCCTGTGTGAACACCGGGAGATGCGGTCGCCTTCGGCCGTTTCATGCGGTTTGGTCGGTGTGGTGCTTCTTCGGCCGCAGCGACGAACGGCAGTACCACGACGTGCCGTGGAGGGGACGGGGCGTCGCGAGGGGCCCACGGGCATCTCGACCGGCCCGGGGTTGCACCGTCAGGTGTGGCCCGGGCCGAGCTGTCTCGCGGCCGCCTCGGCGGCGCACAGCGACTCCAGGCGGCGGGCGATCGAGGCCGCGCGCTCGATCAGCAGCCGGGCACGTTCGTGCTCGGCCTCGCTCCACTCGCCGGGGTCCGCGCGATGTCCGCCCGGATGATGACCGTTGTTGCCCATAACCGCTTGGTTCCCACCGGATGGGGGCGATCATTCACGATGTGATGGTCCATCACCCGTGATGCCGATCACGTCCGTCTTCCGGTCGCCGCCCACACCTCTGCGGCAGGTGGTCGATTCGGGCCACACTGACGACCATGACGACTCTGATCGCCGGGGCCAATGTCCCGGTTCCCACGGGCCCGCTGACCCTGGTGATCCGCCGCGCGGCGGACGCGCCTACCGCGGACGTCTCGGCGCTGCTGCTCGGATCGCACGGCAAGGTGCGCTCGGACGAGGACTTCGTGTTCTACAACCAACCGGCCGCGGCCGGCGGTGCGGTGCGCCACATCGGCCCGGCGGCAGGCGGCGAGGCGGTCACGGTGGACTTGGCCGTGCTGCCCGCCGACGTGGATCGGGTGGTGCTGGCCGCATCGGTGCACGAGGGCACGTTCGCCGGGGTGGGCGGCCTCGCGCTGGCGGTCCTGGACGCCTCGGGCACCGACGTGGCGACGTTCGCCGTCGAGGCCGCCGGTAGCGAGACGGTGATGGTGCTCGGCGAGTTGTATCGGCGCCAGGGCGGCTGGAAGTTGCGCGCGATCGGACAGGGCTACGACACCGGGCTGGCCGGACTCGCGAGCGACTACGGCGTGGATGTCGGCGAGGACGACGAGGTGCCGGCCGAGGACGACGCCGCACGGCCCGCCGGGACGCTGCCCGTCGCGCCGGTGGGCGCGACGCCCGGGTGGGCGCCGCCGCCGTACAGCGACGAGCCGACGATGCGGCTGCCCGCGCCCTCGGAGGACCCGCAACTGGCCGGGCTGCCGCCGGAGGTGGGCGCGCGGATCTCGCTGCGCAAGGAGGCGGTGCGGATCACGCTGGAGAAGAAGGGCCTGCGCGAGGTGCGCGCCCGGGTGGCGATCGTGCTGGATCGCTCCGGGTCGATGCGGGAGCTGTACGGAAACGGCGCGGTGGGGCGCCTGGTCGAGCGGATGGCACCGATCGCGGCCCGGCTCGACGACGACGGCGAGTTGGACGCGTGGATCTTCGCCGACGAGTTCGCGCCGCTGGACCCGGTCCGGATCCCCGAACTGCCACGCTGGATCGCGGACAACGTGTACATCGACGGGCGCAACAACCGGCCGCAGTCGCCGCCGCTGCCGGGCGGTGCGCAGCGGGTGCCCGACCACCTGGCCGGCGTGTTCGGCGGAAACAACGAACCGGCGGTGATCGAGGACATCATCGCGCGCTACCGGCGTGAGCCGGGGGCGCCGGTCCTGGTGCTGTTCTACTCGGACGGCGGCGTCAACCGCAGCAAGCAGATCCAGCGTCTGCTGACCGATGCGGCCGGGCTGCCGATCTTCTGGCAGTTCGTCGGTCTGGGTCGGTCGAACTACGGGATCCTGGAGCGCATCGACACGATGCCCGGCCGACTGGTGGACAACGCCGGCTTCTTCCAGGTCGACGACATCGACCGGATCTCCGACGTCGAGCTGTACGAGCGGATCCTGGCCGAGTTCCCGCAGTGGTTGACCGCGGCGCGGGCAGCGGGCGTCGTGCGCTGATCCGGCACCCGCGCGCTCCGCGCCCACGACTCGTGCGCCCGAGGTGATTGGGGGCTGACGCGACGTTACCGCGACGGTCACAATGGGACATTGCGCCGTGCTTTTGCGTCGCGTCGTCGCGCAGCCTGGGTACGGGGAGGGATTTCATGCCGGTATCGGGCGAATTTGCCGATTGGGCCACAGAACTGACGGTGCGTCATATTCCGGTGCCGGTACGGCGGGCGACCGGTCGGCGGATCCTGACCGCGATCGCGGGCGGGGTCGGCGCGGCGCGGGTCGGGCTGGTGGACCCGGCCGTGCACGTGGCGGTCGGGATCGGCGGCCCGCCCGAGGCCGAGCTCATCGGGCACGCCGCGGGCCGACTCGCGGCTCCCGCCGCCGCGCTCGCGAACGGCATGCTGATCGGCGCGGCGCGGTCCGACCCCGAGGGTGTGGGCGCGGCGATGGCCGTGGTGCTGCCGGTCGCGTTGGCGGTCGGCCAGGAGGTCAAGGCGCGCGGCGACGAGGTGCTGGTCGCGGTGATCGCCGGGCACGAACTGGCCTGCAGATTGGCCGCCCCGGACGGCTCGCGCTCGGTCGGGGTGCTCGGCGGCGCGTTGGCGGCGGCCCGGCTGATGACGCTGGACCGGGACCGGGTCCGCGACGCGGTGGGCATCGCGGGAGGGTTCGTGGGCGAGCCGATCGGCACCGGTGGCACAGTCGGGCTCGCCGGTGGGATCGCGGCCGGCAACGCGATCATCGCCGCACGGCTGGCCGCCTCCGGCGCGAGCGGGCCGGCCTGCGGGCTCGACGAGTTGTGCCGTTCGTGGCGCCTGCGGCGGGAAACGGTTGTGGCCGGACTCGGCGCGGAGTGGGCCTGCGAGGCACACCGCGCGGCCACGGTGAGCGACTACCAGTTCGACCTGGAGACCTGCGCACGCCTCGGCGGCAGCCGCCGCGACGCCCGGGCCCTGGTCGCCGAGGTCCGCGCCCTGGCCTTCGCCCCGTCCCTGGACTCGATCCTCGCCCTGACGGTAAAGGTCGCGGCGGGCACGTGAGATCGGCCCGGTCGAATCGACCGCATCCGGCGGCGGGAGCGGAGGCGAAGGCGAGCAACGAGTGCGTCGAGGCCCCGTGGCCGACGGAGCGGCCATTCGGGACAGCAAGGACCACGAGGCCGGCATCATCCGCGCCGGTCAAAGGACTTGGTCGACGCTCCCGGCGGAACCGAGGCGCACCTGAGCAACGACGAAAGCCGCCCTGCCCGAAGGCGAGGCGGCTTCTTCGTGTCGTCGCACTTCCACGGCTCCGGCCGTGGCACCACCCGGTTCCGGACGAGGACGTTGCCGCCACGCGGGCGGCCCTGAAGCAACTCGGGGACAGCCCGGGCCGGGGCAGGCCACTGCTGTACTTCGCTGCCGGCAGACCCTGGAAAACGAATCAGGGCCCCTTTTCCGAATCCACCGGAAAGGGGCCCTGACCTGCATGTGCGCTCGGCAGGATTCGAACCTGCAACCTTCTGATCCGTAGTCAGATGCTCTATCCGTTGAGCTACGAGCGCTTGGTCGCTTTGACCGAGGTCAACAATACATGCTCCCCGGCCGGGGGTGAAATCCATTGTTCGAGGGTGCCTCAAACTCGGGCAATCAGTGATCAAGCACCTTCATTTTGCGGGTGTTCGGCGGCCGAACGGGTGATCGCGGGCCAGGGGCCGAGGGGCTCCCGCGGGTGTCGGCGGGCCGCTCGGCGAAGTTGGTCGGGCGAGGTGGATCCGGACCCGGCGGTGGCCGGCCGTGCCGGGTCGAGGTGGTCCGGGTGACCCCGACCGGCGGGGTGGCGACGCGCGCGGGGGCGGCCTCGGCTCGTTCGCTGTGAGCTGAAACTGCCTTTTCGGACATGTCGGCCGGTGGGGAAATCGGAGGGCATCCGGTCGAGGTGCGGGAGTCACTCGGGTCGAGTCGACGGCGCGCCGTCGGAGGTCGTCCCGACGATCGGGTGGAGCATCGGGCGACGGCTCCGGAGAAGAGCCTCATATCGGACATTATGCCCTGTGTCGTGACCAGGGGTCGTCGAATGATCACCGAAACATCATCGTCATGGGCGCGAAACAGCCCGCCTGGTGGGACCAGACGGGCTGTTCGGGAAGCGGAGGCTCCGGGATTTGAACCCGGGATGGGGATGAACCCAAACCGCATTAGCAGTGCGGCGCCATAGACCGGACTAGGCGAAGCCTCCATCGGTGTTTGCCGACGAGGAACAGATTACTAGGCTCGTCAACGTGACTGCAAAAACAATGGGATAGTCGGTCGTGACATGCCCCGGCGGCGACGGGCAAGATGGCCGTCGCGCAGTCCGAGGACCGGAGGAGGTACGCGCTTCGTGAGCAGCAGGCCATCCCGAGGCGCTGCTCGCCTCGCAGCCATACTCGACGCCCTGCCGGATGCTCTCCTGCTGGTGAATCGCAACGGCACCGTCGTCAATGCGAACGCCATGGCACTGGAGGTTCTGGAGGCGCCGGGCACTCCCGTGGTCGGGCGCGGTCTCCTGGACCTGCTGCCCTCGTTCGACCATCGGCGCATCCCGGGTTCGGTCCGGTCCAACGACTCGCGCGACACCCGGACCAAGCCGACCCGGATGTCCGCGCACCGTACCGACGGCGGCGTCTTCCCGGTCGAGGTGACCAGCGCCAACCTGCCCGCCGGATACGACGACGAGTTGCTGATGATCGTCGTGCGCGACCTGACCGGCAAGGTCGACGTCGAGGCCGAACTGGCACGTCAGCAGCGGCAGACCGAGATGATCCTGCGCGCGGCCTGCGAGGGCATCATCGGCATCGACGCCGAGGGCAACATCGTGCTGGCCAACCCGGCCGCCGCCCGGATCCTGCGCCATCGCGCGAGTGACCTCGGCGGCAGGAGCGTGCACGAACTGCTCATGCACGCCCGGGCCGACGGTACGCCGCTGCCCGCCCAGGAGTGCCCGCCGCTGGTGACCCTGGGCAACGGACGCCGGCAGCGGTTGCGCGACCAGGTGTTGTGGCGCGGCGACGAGGGCTACGTGACGGTGGACATGATCACCGCGCCGATCCTGCTCGGCGGCGCCGTGGTCGGCGCCGTGATGACCTTCAGCGACACCGGCCGGGAAAAGCTGCTCGGCGAACGGCGGGCCCAGCTTGCCGAGTTGGTCGACGCGGAGATACTGGGCCGGCTCGCGGCGGTGCGCGGTCGGCTGAAGAAGGTGGCCGACGGCGCGGCCGGCGAGGTCGGCCACGGTGCCCGGCGGATGGTGCGTCAGGTCGCGGGCGAGTTGGAGAGCCTGGAGGAACTCGCCGGCGAGGTGCTCGCACATCAGGCGGCCGGCACCGAAGCGGCCGAGCCCGAGGATGCCGACGCGGCGAGCGAGCCGGAGCGGGTGCCGACCACGGTGGACGATCTCGTCGATCGGGCCATGGAGACCGTGACCTACCTCGCGCGCGGCGCGGGTGTGGAGTTCGCGGTCAACGCGTCCCCGGTCGGCGTGCGAGTGGACGTGGACGCGATGACCCGGGCCCTGGGGCACCTGCTCGCGGACGTCGTCGCGGCCGGCCCCGAAGGATCCACCGTCGTGGTCGCGGCGGCCCAGCGCGGCAACGTCGCCCGGATCGAGGTGCGTGGCCCGGAGAGCCGAGGCAGCGCGGTGCGGGTCCCGCTCGCGCGCGCGGTCGTCGAAGCGCACGGCGGCACCGTCGAGTCGCACACCATGCCCGGCCGAGGCAGCACGTACGTGGTCGAGTTGCCCGCCGACGCGGAGGCCGCCGAGCAGGCCGAGAGTTCCGGCGAACACCGCGCGGCCAAGGGCCGCCGGGCCCGCCAGACGGGTCGACCGGACCCGGTCGCCGACAAGAACGGCAAGGCCGGCAAGGACGGCAAGGACGCCAAGGCGGCCGTCGAAGCCAAGGCCGAGGCCGGGAAGACCGATACCGAGGCCGCCGCGACGTCGACCGACGAGGACGAGGACGCACCGGCGGCGGCGACCGACCCGAGGACGGACGACGCGACCGGCGCCGAGGCCGCCGAGGCCGAGAGCGGCACCGATTCGAAGGCACGTTCGACTGTCGCACGGACGAAGGACACCGCCGACGCGCGGCCCGCACCCGGCAGCGGGGTCGCGCAGCTCCGGCAGTGCGACCGGCCACTGGTTGGGCCCGATCAGGCGCAGATAGGCCGGAACGCGCCGCGCTCAC